>CAYWCH010000030.1:0-14910 GCA_964456715.1 uncultured Anaerolinea sp.
TGGTTTCTTCCTCTGGTTGAGCAGGAGGCGGCATGATCAATTCCAAACGACGCTTTTCTTTTTCCCGCCGCTCTTCCAGGTAAACACCCAGCAATAAAACGCCAACACCCACAGTGATGCACGAATCTGCCACGTTAAAAACCGCGAAATTACCCACGGAAACGAAATCTGTCACCTGCCCGATGGTGATCCGGTCGATCAGGTTGCCCACCGCGCCGCCCAGCTGCATGGCCAGGGCAAACCGCAGTACTTTGTCCTGTTCGGGGATGAATGGATAGTAATAAACGATGGCACCAGCCACCAGTGCCGCCAGGATCGCAAAAAAGACATTGTTCCCCTGGAACATACCAAAAGCAACACCCGTGTTCGACCAATGGATGATTCTTACAAATTCAAATCCCTGAATCGGATACCACCAGGTTCCCATTGCCAGTTGCGTCCGGACAAGTTCCTTGGTGATCTGATCAAGAACAATGATGACAATACTGACAACATACAACAAATAATTTTTGCGGAAATATTCCTTCAAGTTTCTCCTCCGATGATCGAATCAATGAATTTTACCGCACTTATGGTTTTAAGAACGCAGAGGAGGCTTGGAAACCTCCTCTGCTTTCATGAAAATGGTCCTTATACCTTCTTGACGGCGACAGTTACCTTTTCGTGGTCGAATTCATCCTCCACCGATGGAATTCCCGCGGGGATGATACCCGGAGTGAGTTCAAGTGCCAGTGTTTCACCCATGACGTAATCCCTATTGGCATCCACTGCCTCGAGAAGCCCGGGGGTGGCCACATAATACAGGTGGATCCTGTCTGCGATATCCAAATCGGCGGTTTTGCGTAGATCCTGGACGCGGCGCACGAATTCGCGAGCCAGTCCTTCCTGAACCAGTTCGGGAGTCAGCTCAGTGACCAGGGCAGCCACGTAAGCGCCTTCAGCGGCCACTGCGTAACCGCTCTTGGCTTGGATGCGAACCTCGACCTCTTCAGGCAGCAGATCATACCCTGTGCCGCTGACTTCAACGTGGATGGAGTTGCCGCCCAACAATGCAACCGCGGTGGCATCGACATCCAGTGCCAGGACTGCCTTGCGCAATTCCGGATACAAGTTCCCGTACTTTTGACCCAATTGCTTGGGGAGCGGATTCAGTGAATAGCTTAAGGCTTCACCGGCTGCGTCCAACAAGCGGACGTGTTTGACGTTCAACTCATCTTCCAATAGGTCTGCGTGTTGGCTGACTACACCGCGTTCATCGCGCGATGCCACCGTGAACGCCGCTTCAGAGAGCGGTTGCCGCACTTTTCGGTTGGCCTTGTTACGGGCGGAATGACCGAGCGAGGCCAGCCGCATTACCAGCGCCATTTCACTGTTCAACCTGTCATCAATGACACTCGCGTCAAACTCCGGCCAGGTGCACAGGTGCACCGATTCAACCGTATCCGGGCTCACGCTGCGAACCAGGTTCTGGTAGAGTGTTTCAGCCATGAATGGCATGGTCGGCGCCACCAGCTTGCTGATCGCCACCAATGCTTCGTACAATGTGGCGTAAGCTGCCTGTTTATCGGCATCCGAGCCGCTCTTCCAGAAGCGTCGTCTGGACCGGCGCAGGTACCAGTTGGACAACTGATCGACAAACACTTCGATGGGTCTGGTCGCTCCAAGCACATCATAGTTTTCGAGCGCCTTGCTAACATCGCGGATCAACGCGTGCAGCGAGGAGCGCAGCCACTGGTCAAGCGCGCTGTATTGGATCTTCACATCCGGATCGGGTTTCCAACCGTCCAGATTGGCGTAGGTCACAAAGAATGAGTAGGTGTTCCACAGCGTCAGGGTAAAGGTGCGCAGTACCTCACCCACCAGGTCGCTGGAGAAGCGCCGTTCCTGCCCCGGAGGGCTGGCGGTGTACAGGTACCATCGCATCGCATCCGCGCCGTTTTGGTTGATCACATCCCACGGCAGCACCACATTGCCGCGCGTTTTGGACATTTTTTGTCCTTCACCGTCGAGCATCAAACCCAGGCAGATCACGTTCTTGAAACACGCTTTATCGAAAAGCAGCGTCGAAATGGCGTGCAGTGAATAGAACCAGCCGCGCGTCTGATCGACTGCTTCGCAGATATAATCTGCCGGGAATTGGTTTTCGAACATCTCGTTGTTTTCGAAAGGATAATGCCATTGTGATACCGGCATGGATCCGGAGTCGAACCAGACATCGATCAGCTCGGGAACGCGGTGCATCCTGCCGCCGCAATCCGGACATTTGTAGGTAATGTCATCCACGTATGGACGATGCAGATCGAGGTCTTTCAGGTCGCGTCCGGCCTTCTCGGATAATTCCTTGACCGAACCGATGCATTCCTGGTTGTGACAGTCTTCACATTCCCAAACCGGCAGCGGGGTACCCCAGTAGCGTTCACGTCCCAGCGCCCAGTCAATGTTGTTTTCCAGCCAGTTCCCGAAGCGTCCCTTCTTGATATGCTCCGGATACCAGTTGATATCTTCGTTCAACCCCACCAGGCGGTCTTTGAACTTGCTGGTGCGGATATACCAGGTAGGCCGGGCGTAATAGATCAACGGTGTGTGACAGCGCCAGCAGAACGGATAAGTGTGTGTATGCAGTTCGGACTTGTAGAGCAATCCACGTTCCTGCAAGTCTTGTGTGATCAATGGATCCGCTTCTTTGACAAACAAACCAGCCCATGGCTTCACGTCCGAGATGAACGTGCCATCTTCAGCCACCGTGTTGAGGATCGGCAGATCGTACTCCAGTGAAACGGCCATATCATCTGCGCCAAAAGCCGGCGCGATATGCACCATCCCGGTGCCATCTTCGGTGGACACATACTCCGCCAGTGTGACAAAATGAGCTGCCTTTGTGAGCGGCATAAAGGTGTACAGCGGGTGGTACTTCATCCCCTTGAGTTGTTTGCCTTTGTAGTGTTCCAGCACCTTGACCGGTTCTTCACCGAAGACAGCGCTTACCCTTGCCTCAGCCAGGATCAGCTTTTCGGTTCCGCCTTCACTCAAGGCATGTTCCACCTTGACATAATCGATCTCAGGGCCTGCAGCGATGGCCACATTGGCTGGCAGCGTCCACGGTGTGGTCGTCCACACCAGCAGCGAGGTGCCGGGTTCGTCCATCAGCGGCATGCGCACGTAGACAGACGGGTCCTGCACTTCCTTGTAACCCTGCGCCACCTCGTGGTCAGAGAGCGGTGTACCGCAGCGCGGGCAATAAGGCACCACTTTGTACCCCTGGTAGAGCAGATCCTTCTCCCAGAAGTTCTTCAGGATCCACCATACCGACTCGATGTACTCGTTCTTATAGGTGATATAGGCCGTGTCCAGGTCCACCCAGTAAGCGATGCGATCGGTCAACTTTTCCCAATCTTGAATATATGTAAAAGCGGATTCACGGCATAGTTTGTTGAACTTCTCGATGCCGTAATCTTCGATCTGCTGCTTGTTGGTGAAGCCCAACTTCTTCTCCACCTCGATCTCGACAGGAAGGCCGTGTGTATCCCAGCCGCCGCGGCGCGAGACATGATATCCCTTCATCGTCTTGTAACGCGGGAATATATCCTTGAAGGCGCGCGCCAGCACATGGTGCACACCCGGCCTGCCGTTCGCAGTGGGAGGTCCTTCAAAGAAAATATATTCCGGACCCCCTGCACGTTCGGTCAGGGTCCGGTGAAATACATCCTTCTGCTTCCAGAACCGCAGCACTTCTTCTTCGGTAAGGGTCACATTGAGTCTGGGTGAAACTGGTTTGAACATTCGACCTCCGTTAAATATAAAACTCGCCCAACTCAGGGGCGAGATTGTATCCCGTGGTACCACCCTGCTTTCCAGAAACTGGACGCTCGGTCAGGTGCATCCTTTCGGATAAACCTGTTTCACGATAACGGTGGAAAAATCCGGCGCACTTACTGGCTGTCTTACAGCGTTCGGTTTGCAGCTCCAGAAGGATTTTCGATCACTTCGCCCTCCCCGGTTCTCACCTTTCACGGGTTCTCTGCAGGGTTGTAGAGATCTACTCGTTTCTATCAGCGCTATTGATGGCTAAATTATGCCACAGTTCAAAGGTTTTATCAACCTGGAAGCTTATTCAACCACTCCGTAGAACAAAGGCAGCGGTTCACAAGCAGTGTCGTTCCATTTGTGAGCCTCGAGCAGCCGGGTTTTGGCTGCCTCGAGCTTGCTGCGGTCATTGGCATGGATCGTGAACAGCAAATCGCCTTTGTTGAGCCGATCGCCCACCTTGTGGTGAATGATGATGCCGACTGCCGGGTCGATCGGGTCACCCTTCTTGACACGGCCGGCACCCAGCTCAACGGACGTCTCACCAACGGTCTGGGCATTGATCTCGGCAATGAATCCATCTCTGGGTGCGGGAACGTCTTCAATGAACGGTGCTTTGGCCAGATTCTCGGGGTGATCAATAAACGAGACATCCCCACCCTGGTTGGCCACGAGGGTGCGGAATTTCTCCCAGGATCTCCCATTGTAGAGGGCTTCCTCGGCCATCTTTCGGCCTTCCGTCAGATCCTTCGCCTTCTGCCCCACCACCAACATATGGCTGGCCACGGTCAGGCAGTGTTCGGTGAAATCCGCCGGGCCATGACCATGCAAGGTATCAATGGCTTCCTTCACTTCCAGCGCGTTGCCCACCGCGTTGCCCAGCGGTTGGTTCATATCTGAAAGCAGCGCCACCACTTTACGGCCGCTCAACGTGCCAATCGCCACCATCAACCTGGATAATTGTCTCGCGTCATCGATGGTTCTCATGAACGCACCCAACCCGATCTTGACGTCAAGAACGATGGCATGAGCACCACCGGCGATCTTCTTGCTCATCACCGAAGACGCGATCAACGGGATCGATGGCACCGTCCCGGTGACGTCGCGCAGTGCATAGAGTTTGCCATCTGCGGGGGCAAGATCGGCGGTTTGCCCGGCCAATACCAACCCGGTTGTTTTTAACAAATGAACAAACTCGTCCTGGCTGATCGAAGTGCGGAAACCCGGGATGGATTCCATTTTATCCAAAGTGCCGCCGCTGAAACCCAACCCGCGGCCCGACATTTTGGCCACCGGCAGACCGCAGGCAGCCACGGTCGGTTCCACCACCAACGTGGTCTTGTCGCCTACACCGCCGGTCGAGTGCTTATCCACTTCGATGGGGATGATGTTTGAAAGGTCCATCACCTGCCCGGAATGCGCCATCGCCAGGGTTAGATCGGTGGTTTCCTGGTCGGTCATTCCATTCAATAAAACGGCCATAGCCCATGCAGCGGCCTGGTAATCGGGAATTTGATTCGTAGCGATACCTTGAATGAAGAAATCGATCTCCTCTTTTGACAGTTCCAAAGCATCACGCTTCTTGATAATAATATCGACTGCATTCATCCTGCTGCCTCCATTTTGTCTGACAACCTCTGAATTGTACTATAACCAATAAGAAAAACCAGGCCTTTTCGGCCTGGTTGTCATGAATGATTATCCTTTTTACCGCTTTGGAACGATCGTTACCTTGCGGAAGGGTTCCTCACCGGTACTTTCGGTGCTGACCTCGGGGTGATCACGCAGTTCCAGGTGGATCACTCTGCGTTCGTTGGCGGGCATGGGTTCCAGTACCTGCCGTTTGCCGGTTTGGATGGCTTGATCTGCCATGCGGCGGCCGAGTTGACGCAATTGCCGTTCGCGGCGGCTGCGGTAACCCTGCACATCGATCATCAACGGCACCCAGCGGTTCAGTTCCTTACTCACCACCAGGCTGGTGATGTATTGCAGCGCATTTAAAGTCTCCGATCGTCTTCCGATCAGAATACTCAGGTCGTTGCCTTCTATGTCGATGAGGATCATGCGTTCATCGTTTTCATCTGCCGGTTCGATGAATTTTGCAGAAATGGTTGCTTTTACATGCATCCGCTGCAGGAGTTCACCGACAATATCCTTGGCAACTTTGATCGCCTTCTTTTCGTCATCGCTCAACGCGGAATCGTCAATGGGATGCATGGTTGCTGTTTCTTGAGCATCCATCTTTTTGATGACCTCACCCATTGAGATATCTTCAGTTGCTGATTCCGAATCTTCCGCTTTCAGGGACAATCGAACCCTGGCTTGACGACCGCCAATCCCAAGCAGACCCTTGCTGCCGCTATCCAGAATTTCGATATTCACAGATTCAATAGGCAAGCTCAATTGCTCAAGCCCGCGATTGATAGCCTCTTCGGTCGTTGGTGCAATGATCTCTAATGTGGTTTTTTCTTGGCTCATAAATTAGCCTCGGGTCTTATTCTTTGTGGATGTGTTTTTCTTTGGTTCTTCTACCTTTTTCTTGGGCAACAAATTACCCCAGTACACTTTACCGGCAATGACATATTGCAATATTTGTATCACATTTGTTGTTACAAAGTATAACGCTAAACCCGAATTATATTGAAACGCGAAATAACCCATTAACAACGGCATATAGACGTTCATGGTGTTATTCATCATCGTGGTCTGGTCTTTTTGACCAGCGGCTGCCGGCGGGGTGATGATCTTTGTGGAGATATATGTAGTGATTACAACAAGGATCGCCAGAACAGGGATACCAAACGCAATCCCCGTGATAAACAAACGTTCCGGTGAGCCCATATCCATCCAGAGGAACCGGGTATTCAGGGGGATGAAATCCAAAGCTCTTGAGAACGATGGATAGATGTATTTGATCAACTTCAATAGATCGATCGGTGTGGATGCGACAGTTTTCTGCATGGCCTGGTAAAGACCAATGATGATCGGGAATTGGATCAACGTTGGCAGACAAGACGCAAATGGATTGATCTTCCTTTCCTGATAAAACTTTGCCTGCTCCTGACCGAGTTTTTCTTTGTCGTTTTTGTACTTTTCCTGGATTTCAATAAATTTCTTGTCTTTTTGCAGTTCTTGAAGTGCCTGAGAACTCTTGATTTGCTTGGAAGTTAATGGCCAGAGCAAGACTCTGGATGCGATCGTAAACAGGATGATCGCAATACCCAGGTTCCCTACCAGTGAGTAGATCCACAGGAGAAAATTTACAAATGGTTGGATGATGATTGAATCCCACATGGCAGTTTATCCTTATTTAATCCCTGAAGTATCGATACCGCTAACCTGTTTTCCTTCGATGTCAAATACATAGAAGATCTGGTCCCCGTTCTGTGCCAGCACAAGCAGGTTTGTCCCATCGAAAATCAGGCCTGAATTATATTCACCGTTTCCGGAATTCGCCCAGTTTTCGTCGAATTTGTCTTCCAGATCAATGGAAATGATCTTTCCACTCTGGGTTCCGAAGAGGATATACTCACCGGTGTCAACACCACTGCCCAGGATGACAGAATTGGTTGAGAACGAATCAATCGTCTGTCCGGTTTTGGCGTCCAGGATCGTGATTTTTCCTGATTGATCACCAATATAAAGTTTTCCATCTCTCTCAACCGGTTTGGACCAAATGCCGCCAGCCAATTTCACCGGCCAGGAAGGCAGGATCTTTCCAGTGGATGAATCGATGGCAAAAAGGTTCCCATCAAGAGAACCTACATAAATTGTTCCATCCTCTGAAAGAAGCGGTTCAGCTACCAGCGCACCGCCAAGATCGACGGCAGGCCATTTTTCCGTCCGTTTGGCTATATCGATCGCATAGAGTTTGTGCCCCATATTTGGGACATAAATGGATGTGCCATCCGTTGCAGGTGTCGCCCAAAAAGCATCCAGGGCGTTATTATCAAGTCCGGTTTTGGCTTTAGTCGCCCAGAAAGTGGTAAGATCTCCGCTCGCCACCCCTGAGGCATCCAAACTTTTGTTGTTGGTGGATTTCTCAGGGAAGCTGGTTACGCTGGCAATCGCCCACGTCCCATTTTCAGGTTTTTCCAGGTTGATGAAATAGACAAATCCATCTGTATTGGCTGCGATAACCGTATTGCCGACAGTGATCGTTGAAGCAATGTATTTTCCTTGGGCTTTGGCAAATTTCCAGTTCGAAGAAGCGTCCTTGAGACTAACGGATTCAAGCAGTCCTGAGTAATCACCCAGGATCAATTGAGGATTCTTCCCATTGTCAATGTCAACGATTTCAGGAGCGGCAAAAAACTGACGTGTTGCGGAAGCTTTCCCGGTTGGATAAAAAACGGATGCGCTCCGTTTCTCAACATCCAATTTGATGATACTGGTCGAGTTGGTAAAGAAGAAGTAACTCTTCGCGGGGTTGGCATCGTTACCAGCATCTGTGTAGGTGTTTCCTCCATTCCACGTGAACTGTACCGCAGTACATCCGCTGAGCACGACGGCAAGCAATAGGAATATGAGGATGGTATTAATAGACTTCTTATTCATCGTTTTTCTTCCCTTTGGTTTTGGGATGATGCCTATTATATCTTGAAAAGATACGTCAGGGCACTGGATCAAAGCCCCCCGCATTGAAGGGGTTACAGCGCAAAACTCTCCATACAGCCATAACAGTTCCCTTTATCGCGCCAAACTTGTATATTGCCTGGTATCCATAATGCGAACAAGTCGGGTAAAACCGGCATGTGTTGGGTGGCAAGGCAGGAGATACTGTCAATTGATACAAACGGATCAAAGCCAGGAGGATGAACCTGGGAATATACCAAATTGAAAATGGAAGATCCCGTAAACGAGGTTCCTTGAATTCAATACTTTGATCTTCAACAGTTGTTGTCACTTAAGTAATAGCCCTGCATTGAAAAGCAATTCGGCAATCGCTGATTTCATTTGTTGATAACTTGCATTCGCAATTACAGAACGCGCAATCACCACTATATCATAGGGTTGTATGAAATTTATAAGATACTCGGTGAAGATGCTGCGTATCCTTCTGCGGGTTCTATTGCGGATCACAGCATTTCCAATTGCTTTAGAGGTAATGATTCCTACGTGTGAATTCTCTGACAGGCTGTTGCTTACAATAATCATTACAAGCGGGTGGGCATATGTTTTTCCTGAATGCCTCACCCGCTGAAAATCATCCGTACTGGTGATTCGAAAACTTCGGTTCAATCATGTTCCTTCCCGAATCTGGAAAGGCTCTGCTTTTAGGAAAACAAATCCTACCAGCGAATTCTCTTTACATGATTATTCTTGCTGACCGCCAACTTGTAGCGGCCTTTTGCCCGTCGTCTCTTCAATACTTCTCGACCGTCAGCAGTCTGCATGCGATTGCGAAAACCGTGTACGCGGATGCGGCGGTGAATTCTCGGTTGGTAGGTCCGTTTTGTCATTCTAATTTCCTCTCAATTACATTCTTAATTCAAACAGTGCAGGGCAAGATTATACCGCAACGATAGCATACGGTCAAAGGTTTTCCAGCATTTACTCTGCTTTCTTAAAGAGTTCAGCCAACTGCTTCGCGCCTTCCTCATCAGTCACAGCCAATACTTCATCATCGACTTCGAATAATGTCGTTCCTCTCGGAACGACGATCTTGCCGTTACGGATGATGGCAGCAATGACGCAATCCTTCGGGAACGGCATGTCTTTAATGGCGATCCCAAGTGCTCGTGCGTTCTTTGGAATCTTCTCTTCCACAAGCGAGTACTTCCCACGCCGCAATTTGAGCAGGGTCATCATGTCACCCAGTGACATCTCTTCTTCAATGAGGCGGGCCAGTAATTCAGCCTGGTTAACTGCGACATCCACGTGGAATTTTTCATTGAACAGCCAGGCATTACGCGGATTATTCACCCGCCCGATTGTTCTGCCCACCTGGTATTTTGCCCGGGCGAAATAGCACAAAGCCAGGTTGGTCTCATCTGAAGTCGTCGTCGCGGCAAAGACCTGCGCCTGCCGGATTCCCACCTGCTCCAACGTGGTCGGGTCCATCGGGTTGCCGATGAAGATCAACTCCGTCGGTAATTCTTTATGGATTCTCGCCAAAACATCCTTGCGGTCTTCAACAATGCTGACCTGATGGCCCTCATCAAAAAGATATCTGGCCAGCTGAGCTCCGGTCCTTCCACCACCTGCAATGACCACAAACATTTCAGGCCTCCTTCTTTGAAGAAACAATTCGCTTCCTGGTTTCTTCGATTCCATCAAAAGTGGCTGCGACATTTAAGATGTCACCCTTATGCAATACGGTTGTGTTTTCGGGGATGGACGCCTTGCCGCCGCGGGTGATGGCGATGGGTTTGCAGTCGCTGCACGGGATAAGGTCCTCGATCTTTTTACCGTCCCATGTTTCAGGGATCGACAATTCATAGATTTCCACCTCACCGTTGCCGGCAGAGAAGACGGTGCGCGCGTCTGCGTGATACATCAATTCTTCAATACGCTGGGCGCCCCAGCTCGTGGAACTGACTACCTGCACATCGAATACTTCGAAAAACTCCCGAACATTCGGATTGTAGTTGCGGGCGACAACATTGGCGACGGAGTATTCGATTCGCGCGACGTGACTGACAACCATATTCAAGGCATCATTATTTGTCACTGCTGCCAGAACATCGCAGTTTTGAATCCCTGCCCTGACAAGAATATCCTGGTTCAGGGCATCACCCTCATGAATCCGACCCTGAAAATCGGGAGGAAGGTTCCCAAAGGAAGCTGCTACGTTATCAACCACTGAGACCTCGTGTCCCTTTTTATAAAGTCGGTACGCCAGTTCAGCACCAATTCTGCCACACCCGATCACAATCGCTTTCATAGATTTCCTCGTGTATTAATCAACCTGATATGGAACTTCCATGATGATGATGTCTTTTCTGAAAAGCAGAGCATTACGCAGCACATCTGCCGTACGTGTGTGCAGCATGTTTGAATACCAGTGCTTTTGTACGAATTGCGGAACCACAATGCTGATCACCTCATTTGGCTGCTTCTGTTTGTCAAGTTCAGAAATGTAGGTCAGCAACGGTTCCAGGAAAAGGCGATATGGTGAATCGAGCACTACCAGTCGATAGCCATCCCCCCAGAGTTCCCATTTTTCCTGCACCTTCTTTGTCTCGTTGGGATCGCTTGAGATATGGACCACGGTTATATCATCTGAAAGTGTCTTGGCATAACGCAGCGCTGCAAGCGTGCCTTTGTGCACACCGCTGATTGGCATGATCACTTTTTGATGAGTGACAACCGGTTGGGGATTAAATTCGTCAAGTGATAGCCTTTTCGCCACGGTTTTGTAATGCCGGTGGATCGCTGAAAAAATCGCAACAAGTACCGGGATGAGAATGACCACCACGTAGGCGCCAACTTTGAACTTCGTTACTGCAAAAACGATCATCACCACCAGGGTACACAGCGCTCCAAAACCATTGATGATCATCTTAGCCACCCAACCAGGCTGGTAAGTCAACGTCGAACCTCGTTCAACCAATTGCTCCCCCGGTTTCAAGTGACCCATTTTCCACCAACGATGAGCCATCCCAAATTGTGAAAGGGTGAACGACATGAAAACGCCGATCGCGTAAAGCGGGATCAAGCGGGTCACACTAGCGTTGAATACAACGATCAGCAGACTGGCGATCAGTGCCAGGGAAACGATGCCTTTTGAAAACACCAGCCGGCTGCCTTTATAAGTTAATTGCCTTGGCAAAAAGCCGTCCTTGGCTGCCATCGCGCTCAACAGAGGAAAACCGTTGAAAGCAGTATTCGCTGCCATGATCAGGATGACTGTGGTTGCTGCGATCACTCCGATATATAAAGGGCTGGTGCTTGAAAAGATCGTCCGTGCCATCTGTGAAATCACAGTCTCTTCTTCTGAGGGAAGAGCCTTGATATGATTGGCAAGATATGTGATCGAAAGCATCATTGAACCCAGGATAAATGCCATGCTGATCAACGTTTTCCCGGCATTTTTACTGCGCGGTTCTTTAAAAGCAGTTATCCCGTTCGAAATTGCTTCAACCCCCGTCAGCGCAGTCGTTCCGCTTGAAAATGCCTTCAAGATCAGGAATGGAGTGATCTGTATTGCGATCAGGTTCATGGACATTACATCACTGGGTGGGTTCTGAACCGTGCCCAGGTCTTTGGTAATGACCCTGTAAAAACCGGTAAT
The DNA here is from genome assembly GCA_964456715.1 of uncultured Anaerolinea sp. Classification (GTDB taxonomy): domain Bacteria; phylum Chloroflexota; class Anaerolineae; order Anaerolineales; family Anaerolineaceae; genus UBA6107. Next base: position 12,041 of record CAYWCH010000030.1, read on the forward strand.
AATCGTAATCGCAAGCATCAAGATAAAGAAATACGTTGGAATTGCAAACGCGGTACCGGATTCTTTCACACCCCGTAAGTTGATCAACATTACGAGAAAGACAAACCCAACCGAGATGATCACTCTGTACTCATACAACCCAGTAAATGCTGACACCAATTGTGCGACACCTGATGAGACTGAAACTGCGACGGTGAGGATGTAATCAGTCAACAGCGCCGCTGCTGCCATCTGTGCTGGTAATTCACCCAGGTTGTCTCTGGAGACAATATATGCGCCGCCCCCGTCAGGGTAGGCGTGGATGGTCTGTTCATAGGAAAGGATGAGAATTGCGAGTAGGATGCAAATTGCGATCGCGATGGGAACCGATACATGAAATGCACTCACGCCTGCAGCCGCCAGAATCATCAGCATTTCTTGAGGTGCATATGCGACAGATGAAAGCGCATCCGACGAAAAAACCGCCAATCCAATGAACTTACCGATTTTTTGACCCTCTGCTTCGGCTGAGGGTAAAGGTCGTCCAATCAAATAATCGCGCCAGTTTCGCCCGGGTTGATACTCTGATGTCTTCTTAAAAACCGTTGTACCGTTCTTGTCTTCGATATCCATCCAATTATCCTTTTAGCCATGTCGACTAAAGAAGCACAAGATGGCGATTATAAATCCATTATCTGCAATGGTCAATTTCAACGGTGAACAGCAAAATCAATTATAGCCCGTTTCAGAACTCAATCACCTGAGGTCAATCCACTATTCTTAAAATGGCACCGGCAAAAGGTGTCATACATAATGTACCGCCAACCATCTGCACCGCCGTTGGCCGGGTGGTGAACCGAATTTGCCAGCTTTGCTCAATTTTTGTAGCAGCTTCACTCGCAGAGAAATTCAAGAAAATGGCGAAAATTTCATCCCCCAATTTTCGCTGATATCCAAGCACATCCGGGTTACTGGTTTTGATCCATTCAAAACCACCGATCTGCAGTGCTGGCGATGCTTTTCGGAAAGTCAGCAAGTTTTTGTAATAATTCCACAGAGAAGTCGTGGTTCTTTTTTGATCAGCCACGTTCACTCCGTTTTGATGGTCGGGGTTCACGGGCAGCCAGGTGGTAACCCCTGCCGGTGAAAATCCACCGTTGACCTCAGCCGACCACTGCATGGGGGTGCGGCATTTGTCGCGCGTGCTTTCCGCAGCCATCTTTGCTGCTGCTTTTTCATCCATTTTAAAGATTGTTGTGTTCAACCAGAAGGAGAATTTTGCCAATGAATCCTGGAAAACCGTAGGATCGTTGCATACATAATCGGACATGCTGATTTCTTCACCGTTGTAAAGAAATGGTGTGCCCTTTAGTGTTAAAAGCATCAATAGATTCAAGCGTGCCTGGTCTTCATCATGAACGCCATCGCCAAAATTATTCATCATCCTGGAACTGTCGTGGTTGCCGAGCGTATTGCATGGCCAGGCGCCCTCAGGCAATTTCGCCAGCCTTTCAGTCTGGTTTTCGATAACGTGTCCGGCTGTGATCTTCCGGGTGCGCATCAACGGAAAGTTGAAGTTCAAATGCAGTTCGTCATTGCCATTGCCGTAGAAGGCAATATCGTCCGTTTCACCGATCAGGATCCGATCGGGATACTCGTTTATCACCTGACGCAGTTCACGCATCACCTCGTGAACTTCAGGCAGATCATGCTGGAATCTGAACATCCGTTCCCAGGTTTTCGAGAAATGCTGTCTCTCTTCTTCACTGCGATTCGCATTTTCCTTTTTATATAGTTCGTACTGGCTTTCTTCAACTCCGTGGTCAAGGTAGCGTTCGTCTTCGAAAAGCGTTCCAATGGCATCCAGCCTGAATCCATCCACACCCATATCCAACCAGAAACGAGCGGCGTCGAACATGGCTTTCTTGACTTCGGGGTTGTGCCAGTTCAAATCCGGCTGTTCCTTGAAGAAGAAGTGGTAATAATATTCATCGGTCTGGGCATCGTATTCCCAGGCACTGCCGCCAAAGGTGGAATACCAGTCATTGGGTGGATTGCCCTCCCTGCCCTTCTTCCAGACATACCAATCCCGTTTCGGGTTGTCCCGGCTCGACTTTGATTCAATGAACCAGGGATGCTTGTCAGAGGTATGGTTTAGCACCAGGTCCAATACCAGGCGCATTCCTCGTTCATGCAATCCATTCAGGAATTCCCTAAACTCATCCAAAGATCCGTACTCAGGAGCCACCCCCACATAATCAGAGATGTCGTAGCCGCAATCCACGTTCGGTGAAGGGTAATGGGGAGAAAGCCACACGGCATTGATACCCAGCTCCTTGAGATAATCCAACTTGCTGATCATTCCCTTCAAGTCGCCTATCCCATCGCCGTTGCCGTCTGCAAAACTGCGCGGATAGATCTGATAGAAAACGGCACCCTGCCACCACTTGACCTCTTTTTGCATTGAACTCTCCAAAATTCGATCTACTTCTTTACGATATCTGCTTCCAGAATATCGCCCTGGATGTTCCCAAGAATGACTTCATCGAACTGGTTGCACCGGTCTTGACTGCTGATCCCCGATACCGGCAAATAATTATCGCTCAGACCGTGCATGCGCCATCGCCCTTCTTCCAGGGATTGAGAGCTCTCCCAGAGCACTTGCACTGATCGCCCCAGGTACTTCTCCCAATAGGCGATCTCAGAACTCCGCAATGCCTGCCGTAATAATTCACTGCGTTCGCGAGCGGTCTTCCCATTCACCCTGCCACCAAGCTGCCATGCCGGGGTTCCTTGCCGGGGCGAAAAACGAAACACATGTCCGCCGGAAAAGTTCATCTCCCTTGCAAATGCCAAACTCTCAGCGAATTCCTCTGCGCTCTCCCCGGCAA
>CAYWCH010000030.1:14920-15235 GCA_964456715.1 uncultured Anaerolinea sp.
ACGATGATATCGGTCGTGATGGCCGCCTCAGGGATTCGCCCCCGTACCCGTTCGATCAACCTGCGGAATTGGTCCGGAGTGATCCTTCGGCCCATCCGTTTGAGAGTGTTTTCGCTGCCCGATTGTAGAGGTATATGAAAATGCCGGCACATACGCCTATCCTGCCAGAGGTCGAGGAAACCTTCGCCCATATCCCACGGCTCGATCGACGATAACCTCACCCGCTCAACCCGCGAGTTTTGCAGCAAATACGAGATCAAATCCGCCAGGGTTTCCCCTTCCCCCAGATCGCGTCCCCAGGCGCCGAGGTTAACG
>CAYWCH010000031.1:0-6144 GCA_964456715.1 uncultured Anaerolinea sp.
ACAGACCAAGTCCATCGATCATTTGAATGAATTCATCGTGCAATGATGTAGGGGATTGCTTCGTCGCTACGCTCCTCGCAACGACACTTTAAAAGTAAAGTGCCCCGTGCGCAGCCTCCCCGCAGGGGACATCTGGATTCGAACAACGGAAATTGCATGTTAAAAAAGATATGCCCCCATCGGGATTCGAACCCGAGTTTTGGCCTTGAGAGGGCCACGTCCTAGGCCACTAGACAATGGGGGCGTCTGAGCGAAGAGATTTTATCATAGCCATGGAGGGGTGTCAATTAAATCGCCAAATTTGCTTAATCGAGTAAAATAAGGCGTATTTTTATAAATAAGAGGAATCCATGCCCAATAATGCTCCGCTGGCCAAAAAGATCAAGTCCGCCTTCACCTGGAAGACCGTACAGGATTATTCATTGATCCTCATCGGCGCGCTGGTGCAGGCGCTGGCCATGCGGCTCTTTTTGGTGCCCGGGCAGCTCGTCTCTGGCGGCATCAGCGGTGCGGCGCAGATCGTCAACCACTTCGTGCGCTTCCCCATCGGTGTGATGGTCTTCCTCGGCAACGTACCACTCTTCATTCTCGGCTGGCGCAACCTGGGCGGACGCAGGTTCGCGCTGCGGACAGCGGTATCGGTGGCCGCGTTTTCACTTCTCACCGATCTGCTGACGATCTGGATCCCCGCCGAGGGCATGCTCACCGATAACGTCCTCAACACCGTCTACGGAGCCATCCTCTACGGCGCCGGGCTTGGCCTGGTCTACCGCGGGCAGGGAACCAGCGGCGGTTCTGATATCCTGGGCCGCATCCTCAACCGCCGATTCGGCATCTCCATCTCCATGGCCTACATGATCACCGATTCTCTGGTGGTACTGGCAGGCGGTTTTGCCTTTTCGTGGGAGAAAGCGCTCTATGGTCTGGGTGTCATCTACATCAGCGGTCTCGCTGCCGAGGCTGTTTCAGAAGGCCAGAGCATCTACCGTACCGCTATCATCATCACCGAAATCCACGAACAGGTAATGCAGGAGATCCTCACCGAACTGGAACGCGGCGTGACCATCCTCTCGGGAACAGGCGCCTTTACCGGCGAATCACGGCCGGTGCTTTACTGCGTCATCACCCGCTCTGAGGTCAACCAGCTCAAGGAACTGGTCAAGGCACTCGACCCTGACGCGCTGGTAGTCATCGGTTCCGCTCACGAAGTGCTTGGAGAAGGCTTCAGATCCCTCAAACAATAAACTGCGCTTCTTACAACAACGAATCGAAACCCCCGTCCTCCTCAAATGAAATGGACGGGGTTTCAGTTTTTGATTGAAATGCTTTATTTTACAAAATGGAGCATCGCCCCTGTTAGGATGCCGAACAACCCCAGGTGGTAGGTGACGTGCACCCAGAAGCGGGCGTGGGGAAGCTTGCGAACGAAACGGTCGTAAGACAACGTGGTATCCGAGATAAAGAAGAAAGAGGCCCCAATTGCTGCCGTGAGTGAGGCAGCCGCGCTCCACTGCGGATTGAAAAAGGTCAGCATGGCCGAGAGCAGCATCAGCGAGAGGGCAATACCGTAAACCGTCGAAGCCGGTTTGAGCTTCTTCGCCCCGGGCATGCGGTCGATGCCGGCACGCATCACACGCAAAATCCGCGCTCCGGTTAATCCGATGATAAGCGCGATAAACCCGGCGAACGCCGAAAATGGCGCCAGGGGTTGGCTGAACCCGATGATGAACATGATGTGGGCCACCAGAAAACTCGCCAGGCCGAGCATGAACCAGCGCGCCGAAAACAGCAATGCCAAATCTCCACCCAGCGAAAAGATCAACCCCAGGCCGAAAAACAACATGGTGCCCTGCCAGCCGCTGTATTCCAGCGTCCAGAGCATCATGAATACCACGGTCAGCGGTTTGGCGATCAGCAGCAGGGTGCGATTTTCCTTCCAGGCTGCATACCAATCAAGAATGGCAAAAGCGACGGCGAGAAAAAAGAGCCAGGTAAACATCAATCACCCTTCATTTTTTGATAGCCGAGCATCTGCAGGGCTTCGGGACTGTTGCGCCAGTTCTTATCCACCTTCACACGCAGGCTGAGGAACACTTCACGGCCGCTCATCGATTCGATCTCCTGGCGCGCACGGGTGCCGATCTGTTTGAGCATCTCGCCGCCCTTGCCGATGAGGATTCCTTTCTGCGAATCGCGCTCCACAAAAATGGTGGCTTCGATGAACGCCTTATCCTCACTGCGTTCCTTGTATTCATCGATCCGCACCGCGATGCAGTGAGGGACCTCGTCACGCAGGTAGTTCATCGCCGATTCGCGGATGAGCTCCGCGGCGATATCGCGCTCATAGGCATCGGTGATCGTGTCTTCATCGAAGAAGGGCTCTCCTTCAGGCAGCATCACCGTCACACGCTCGATCAGTTCGCTCAAACCCTTCTTCTGGAAGGTGGAGATTTCCAGCATGTCTTTGGCAGGGAACAATTCGATGGCGGATTTCTTGAACGCCTCCAGCCGGGTCGCGTCGGTCAGATCCACCTTGGTGAGCAGCATCAGCACCGGAGGCAGGCGGCGAATGGTCAACAGCTTCTCGGCGATCAACTGATCTTCCGGAGTCAAAGCCTCATCGGTCTCTAGCAGCCACAGCACCACATCCGCGTCGCTGATGCTCGAGAGGGCTTCGTCGTTCATGTAATCGCCGAGCTTGTGTTGGGGCTTGTGAATCCCCGGCGTGTCGACGAAAACGATCTGCAGTCCCTCGCGTGACAAGATTCCGAGCTGGCGCCGCCGCGTGGTCTGCGGTTTGGATGAAACCGCGGCGATCTTCTGGTCAAGTAAAGTATTGATCAGGGTCGATTTACCCACATTCGGGCGTCCAACCACTGCCACATAACCGGCTTTGGAAGTTTTCGTTTGTTCAACCATCGATACTCTCCGTTTCTCTTATGGGAGCAGGTTCTCCATCTATTGTAGCAGGTAGTCTCTTCTTGCCGAACGTATTGACGATAATCACCGCCAGGATGACCAGCACACCGCCAACGAGCAATCTCCAGGTGGGTTGTTCCCCGAGCACGATCCAACCAAGCAGCACACCCATCAGGGGAAACATGTAGGTGACCATACTGGTTTTCAAAGGGCCTACCGAATTCAACAGAGAAAACCAAACCAGCAGGGTAATGCAGGTGCCGAGCAGTCCCAGCCAGATGAGCGCCACCCAGGTGATGGCGTGCACCGGCAGCGGGAAGGTCGGGTCGGCGATCAATACGGTGGGGATCATCACCAAGAAAGCCGTGCCCATCTGCCCGATCGATTGGGCTTCGTGATTGATGCCGGTCATGGTCTTGCGCGCGAAAACACCGGCAGCCGCGTAACTGAGCGCGGCGATGAGCATGGTGACAATACCCACCGCGCTCAACGCGTCACCGGTGGTTGTTTCGTTCGCCGCCAGGATGATCACACCGCTGAAGCCGATCACAAGCCCCAGCACGCGTGTGAACGTGATCCGCTCCTCGCTGAGGAACAACGGCGCAATCATGATCGTGAAGAGCGGTGTGGTCGAGTTGAGAATGGAAGCCAACCCTGAGGAAATGTGGGTTTCGCTCCAGCATATGAGCAGGATCGGAAATGCGTGGTTAAACACTCCCATCACCAGGAACTTCCAGAGATCGCGCCAGTGGATCTCCGGTTTGCGAATGATCCAGAGCACACTGAGTCCCAGGAAGGCTATCCCGGCCCGAAAGAAAACGAGCATGGCAGGGCTGACCTCGCCCAACGCCAGTTTGATCCACAGGAAGGAAGAACCCCAGACCAGCCCGAGGCAGACAAACTTGATCCAGTTCTTAAGGCTCAAAACTTGTGGCCTTCCAACTCGAGCAGCCATTTCTTGGCGCGGATGCCGTCGGCAGCAGAAAAACCGGTAAGTTTGCCATCCTTGGCGATCACCCGATGGCATGGGATGACAATGGGAATGGGATTTTTGGCCAATGCCCCGCCAACTGCCCGGCTGGCCAGGGGATTTACGAGGTCTTCGGCAATTTTATTGTAGGTGATTGTTTCGCCATAAGGAACGTCGAGGGTGTACTTGAGCACGTCATATTGGAAACCCTTGATGAACATCCAATCGATGGTCAGATCAAATTCCCGGCGCTTTCCGTCCAGGTATTCCTTGATCTGCGTCAGGGCGATCATGGCCGGATCATCCGCTGAAGGTAAGAGTTCCTCAGCTTTAAAAGGAGGATTCTTGCCAAACAAGAACACGTTCAGCAAGCCATAATTCCCGGCACGCACTTCCACACACCCCAGGGGGGTCTGGCTGGTTCGAGCGACATAAAGACTTGTAGGGGTCATATTCCTCTCCATGGATGATTGTAGAACATTTCTGGATGATATTTATCGAAATATAAATCTTTTCTTAAAGAGAGATATCGTAGGGTTAGCGTAGGGAAAGAGTCAAGCATAAAATCGCCGGGTTTCGTAATATATTCATGGGCGACTTCTTATCTTCTCCTCCTTGTAGATGAGAGCCGGGGTAGGCGACCCGGCTCTCGATGATTTTACCATATCGTTATCATGCAGTTTCCCTTCCAAAAGATCCTCGCGCCAACCGGTGTGCGGGGATCTTCAATTTAAATCCGCACGGACATCCTCCTCTCCTGCCATGTGTCTATACAACCAATTTGTGATAAACTTGTCGGGTTGGTAATCAAAGATTCTCTGTTTCAGGGAGCAGAACAATGGTAGAAAGAGCCACGTTTCCGGTCGATGTCGCCGGAGTTCATCGAGATTTAACCCTCTTTGAGGTCAAACCCGGTTTAAAGATCGCCATCCTCAATATCCTGGGGGACACCGAATTTGTGCAGGCTTGCGCCAAGAAACTCGGGCAAGATTTAGCCGGCAAAAAATTCGATGTCCTTTTAACGGCAGAAGCCAAGAGTATCCCGCTAGCTTATGCCCTCTCAGTGGAAACCAAAAAACCATACGTGATCCTGCGCAAAAGCTACAAACCTTACATGGGAAACGCGCTAAAACACGAGACCCTCTCAATCACCACCGGGAAAACCCAAACACTTTACCTAGACGAGAAAGACCTCTCCTTGATGAGAGGTAAGAAAGTATTGATCGTTGATGACGTCATCAGCACCGGTTCGACCCTTGAGGCAATGCGTCAACTGGTGGTCAAATCCGGCGCTGAGATCGCCGGAGAAGCCGCCATCTTCACCGAGGGTGATGAGGCCAAGTGGAGTGGGATCGTCGCCCTGGGTCACCTGCCCGTTTTTTGCGATTGAGCATTTGCTATTGACCAGGAATCCCGGTTTCTGTTTTTGGAACCGGGATTTTTTGTTTAACAGCAATTCATAACGATTCATGAATAACGCAAGAACAGATACCCGGTTTGAAAATCACAAACCGGGTATCTCTAAACCAGATTCTGTTTTTGGTATTAATTTATTTCACCACATGGGTACCGGTAGAGGCTCTGCAGCGGAACACGCTGGCTTCGATGCCGGTTTTTGCTTTGTATCCCTCGCGCAATGACTGCATGAACGCCTCACTGTCCTTATCTTCCACCAAGTTGACCGTGCTGCCGCCGAACCCCGCCCCGGTCAGGCGTGCGCCCAGGCAGCCAGGGATCTTTGAAGCCAGCTCCACCAGTATATCCAGTTCAGAGCAACTGACCTCGTAATCGTCGCGCAGCGAAGCATGGGTCTCAAACATCAGCCTGCCAAAACCATGGCTGTCACCCGCGTCCAGCAGGGCAGCGGCTTTGGGCACGCGCAAACATTCACTGACAATGTGACGCGCGCGCCGGTAAACATTGTCGGGCAACTGGTTTTGCATTGAAGCCAGTTGTTCGAGGTTCACATCGCGCAGGGCGATAACGTTAGGATATTTGGTCTGCAACACTTTCACCGCGGCGATGCATTCATCGTGGCGCACGTTGTAAGCGGATTCAACCAGGTTATGCTTCACCCGCGAATCGGCAATAACGATATCCACCCCGGTGGGCAAGCTGACCGGTCGCCATTCAAAGGTACGGGTGTCGAGCAGCAAGGCATGGTCGGCCACACCGTTGGCACTGGCGAATTGATCCATCAGACCGCAGTTCACGCCCACATAGTGGTGCTCGGTCATCTGACCAACCTTCGCCAA
>CAYWCH010000031.1:6154-13634 GCA_964456715.1 uncultured Anaerolinea sp.
GCTTCCTGGGCGTAACGTGCCAGGGTCATGCGGTCAAGCGACCAGCCACCCACGGCTTCCCAGAGCACCGCAAACCCCACTTCGACCGCTGCCGAGCTGCTCAGCCCGGCGCCGATGGGCAGGTTGGAATGGAATTCAACTTCCACGGGTGTGACAGACAGTCCATGCTTCAGGAGCACACAGGCGACCCCGGCCGGGTAGCGCGCCCAGGAGGGCAGATCGTCCCCATTGATATCCTTCTTGGCTTGAAGCGATTCGTTTGTGAAGGCCACCTGCTGTCCAAGGTCACTGGCGGCAAGGCGGGTAACCCCATCCTGGCTGCGGTGCCCCTGGATCGTGACCGCTTTATCGATGGCGATGGGCAGCACCCAACCATCGTTGTAATCGACATGCTCGCCCAGAAGGTTCACCCGCCCCGGTGAAATAACAGTAATTGGCATGCCATTATTCTCCGGCATCTATTAATCCCTGCTGATAAGAATCAACCAGTTTCTTCTTTTGATCGTGGCTGTAGGTTTTGATCCTGACCTCACGCTTGAGTGCGGTCGAATGGTCCGGCTGTTCTTCCACGTAAACCAGGCGCACCGGGCGGTGTAGCCGGGTATATGCCGCGCCCCTGCCGCTGTTGTGCTGCTTTTCGCGGCGCTGCGGGTCAAGCGTCCAACCCGTGTAATAACTGCCGTCGGCACACTCAACGATATAACAATAATACGTCATGAGGGTCATTTCTTTCTGCGGATCAGGCTCTGAAACAGCAGTCCGCCGGGAGCTTCCCGTTTACCCGGGTCCAGCTTGCCATCCGGAGCACTCCAATCGAATTTACGCTTGAACGACCGCCAATCCTCATGGCTGTCAATCGCAGCTTCGAGTAATGCCTTTAATTCTTCTTGATCGCCTTTTTCAATAGCGGCTCGAATCTCCGTCATGCGGCTCGAAAACCGGTCGAGTGCCTTTAATGTTGTTTCGCGCGCTTGCAGAGCAGTTTGTGCCAGTTCGGAGGCGTCAGTGTGCTCCAATAGAGTGGTGGCAGCGGAGAAGGTTCCTGCCGCAACGCGTTTGCTCTCGCTCCAGCCGGGATTGGTGGCGGCGGTGTTCATCAATGCCGCGATCGCCAGCCCGGGCAGCAGGTCCACTTCTGAGAGCAGCACGTCGGCTTCGAGGGGATCGGTGAAATAGGGCTGTGTGCCGAGCAATTCCGCCAGGTCGGCAGCTACTTTGATCATGTCAGGATGAGTAAGGGGAGCCTTGCAGATGAGCAGCGCGCCATTCTTGAACAAGTCGGCGTGCGGTTCATCGTCGATATCGTCAAGATATTGCGGATTCAGCACAGGTGTGGCCGAGATGAACTGGCAACCTGCCGGCAGGGTGTTTACGGCGAGTGTATCCATGCCCTGGTGCAAAGGAGACGTATCGAGTATCTGTGCGTTTTCTTTGAGATGACTCGCGAGCAGATGGAGGTATTCATCCACAGCGACGGCGGGGACGGCCAGGATTACCAGGTCGGCTGTTTTTACGGCCTGCGGCAAAGTGTGCTCGACAACAGCAAATGCTTTGAGTTTGTCGGCGCGATTCACCCACCCGGCGTCTTCATCGAACCCGACCAGATGGATCTTGTCGCTGTACTTTTGCAGCGCCAGTCCGATCGAGGTTCCGATGCGGTGCAGACCCACCACCGTGATCTGGACAGTCATGCTAGACTCCCATGAATATTCGCGAGAACGCGGTCGCCAGGGGGGTGATCAGCCATCCGATCAGGTTAAAACCCAGCCGCGAACCGCCAATGACAAGCACCATCAGGATCAAACCACCAAGGGGGCGGAATTTGTTGAATCCCTGCTCAAAAGACTGCGGCAACAGCGTGGAAAGGATCTTTTCACCGTCCAGGGGCGGAAAGGGTAACAGGTTAAAGATTGCCAGGATGATATTAATGTAACAGAAAACGTAGAGGAATTCACCCAGGGTGGGGATGCCCCCGGTATTCACGGTGAGCTCCACCAGCCCCAACCGCAGCAGCAGCCCGGAGATGGCTGCCAACGCCAGGTTGGAGAGCGGTCCGGCCAGCGAAACCCAGAGCACAGCAAAGCGCGAGCGCTTTTTAAGCAAATCGGGATTGATGGGAGTGGGCCTGGCCCAGCCAAAACCGGCGATGAGGAGCAGCAGGCTGCCCAGGAAATCCAGATGGACGAGTGGGTTGAGGGTGAGCCGCCCCGAAGCTCGTGCGGTGTAATCGCCGAAGTAATCCGCCATCCAGGCGTGCGCGAACTCGTGCACGGTGAGTGCAATCACCAGCGTCAGCACACGGCAGATCAGTTCGTCAATGGTTACGTTGAACATGAGTCAAGGGCTCCCCATTTCGGTGGTTTGGTGGATTATAACATGGGATATAATCGCACCATGCTACCAGAGCTTTCCATCGGTGAACGGGTGAAACTGCGCAAGCCGCATCCCTGCGGCAGTTACGAATGGCGCATCGTGCGTCTGGGCGCAGATATCGGACTTGAGTGCGTCAAGTGCGGCCACAAGGTGATGCTGTCGCGCCGCGAACTGGCTCACCGCCTCAAAGCCATCCTCCCCGGAGAACCCCCCAATCATGACCAATGAAGCCCCGACCAGGATCCTGTTCCTCTATTCAGACACGGGAGGCGGACACCGCAGTGCAGTGGAAGCCATCATCGAGGCGATGGAGCTGGAGTTCCACGGTCAGTTCGTGGCCAGCAAGGTCGATTTCTTCAAGGAATACGCTCCCCCGCCGCTGAACCTAGCTCCCGAGATCTATCCGCTGGTTTCAAAAAGCGAACGCCTGTGGGGGATGAGTTACAACATGAGCAACGGCAAGCGCCAGGTGGCCATTGCCAACCGCATGGCTTATCCATACCTGTATTCGTCGGTGTGGTATCTGCTCAAAGATCATCCCACCGATATCATCGTTTCGGTGCACCCGCTGATGACAAAACCGGTGCGCCAGGTGATCCACCGCAGGAAGATCCCATTCGTGACCGTGGTCACCGACATGGTATCCACCCACACCTTCTGGTACGATCCGCTGGTCGACCTGACCATTCTCCCCACCGAAAGCGCCTTTAATCGCGGGCTCGAACTGGGGATGAGTGAAAAGAAAATGGCCATAAGCGGCCTGCCGGTCGCAAACCGTTTTGTTCACATGGGGCACGATAAATTGGCAGCCCGGAAGAAGCTCGGCTGGCCTGACGCGCAGTTAACCCTGCTGCTCGTGGGCGGCGGGGAGGGTATGGGACCACTCGAAGCCACCGCGGCGGCCATCGACGATTCAGGCCTGCCCGTTTCGCTCATCGTAGTCACCGGGCGCAACCAACGCCTCAAGCAAAGGCTGGAGGAACGCAACTGGAAGATCCCCCACAAGATCTACGGTTTCGTGCGCGAGATGCCCGGGTTCATGGAAGCCGCCGACGTGCTCATCACCAAGGCCGGACCCGGCACCATCAGCGAGGGGTTCATCGCCGGTCTGCCGATCATCCTCTACAACCGCCAACCCGGCCAGGAAGAGGGCAACGTGCTTTACGTCATCGGTGAAGGCGCGGGCATGTGGGCGCCCGAGCCCGGCATGGTGGTTTCCGTGATCAAGAACTGGGTCAAGCACCCCGACCGCCTGGCGGAAGCCCAGGCCTCGAGCCGCAGCCTGGCCCGCCCCGAAGCGGCACGCCAGATCGCGCGGTTGATCATGCAAACCGCCCAAAAGAAATAATTCTCCTTGCCCTGCCCCCGGCGCTGCCTTATAATTTCATTAATATGCCTATCTACTCATCGGAAAGCTTCGACATCATCAGCCGCTCACCGGAACAGACACGATGCATCGGCATGCGGTTGGGTACGTTGCTGCGCCCCGGCGACCTGCTGGCGTTGACGGGCGACCTTGGTGCCGGCAAAACCACCTTTGTTCAGGGCATTGCCCAGGGCTGGGGCTCCACCGATACGGTTTCTAGCCCCACTTTCGTGCTGGTCAACATCTACAACCGGCCCGACGGCGCGCGCATCCACCACATGGACGCCTACCGCATCCAATCCGCGCTGGAAGCCGAAGACCTCGACCTGGACGAAATGCTTTCCAACGGTGTGCTGATCGTGGAATGGGCCGAACGCATCGATGCCGCCCTACCCGTCGAACGGTTGGCAATTCAACTTGCCTGGGTGGCCGACGAGCAGCGCAGCATGGCATTCATCCCCAATGGTAAAAGGTTTGAAGAACTGGCCAGGTCCATCAAGAACCAGCTCTTCGGAGGTTGAGATGTTACTGGCAGTGGATACTTCGACCCAGACGATGGGGTTGGCACTTTACGACGGCTCGCAAGCACTGGCCGAGACCTATTGGCGCACCCAGACCCATCACACCGTCGAACTGGCACAATCTGCGCAAGACCTGCTGAAGAAATGCGGTGTCGCGCCCACCAGCCTGACCGCGGTGGCCTGCGCGCTTGGACCCGGGTCATTCACCAGCATGCGCATCGGACTGGCCTTCGCCAAGGGGTTGGCATTTTCATTAAATATTCCACTCCTGGGAATCCCGACTTTTGATTTCCTGGTAGCCTCCCAGCCCCTGTTGGACATGCCCCTGGCAGCCGTTCTCCCCGCCGGACGCGGACGCCTGGCGGTGGGTTGGTATAAAAACGAAAACAATAAATGGACTGCGGAAGGTGAAGCGACCATCATGACCGCTGAAGACCTGTCCGCGCAGATCACTGGCAAGACTTATATCTGTGGTGAGTTCAACGCCGACGAACGTCAGACGCTTGGGCGTAAGTACAAGAACGCGGTGCTGGCTTCACCCGCGCAGTGTGTGCGCCACCCGGCCATGCTGGCCGAACTGGCCTGGAACCGTTTCCGCGCCGGCGAAAGGGATGAGCCGGTCTCGCTGTCACCCATCTACCTGCACGTGGCCGAGGCCATCCCCGATTGAGCCCGACTCAAGCTTCCCTCCCCATTCGATTTCGCAAAATGACCGCAGCCGACCTGCCGCGCGTGATCGAGATCGACCGTGGGTCTTTTTCTCTGCCCTGGCCGGAAAGTTCCTTCCATTATGAGGTGGAAAAGATCGACGCCTCCCGCTGCTGGGTGGCTGAGGTACAGGATGCTACCAGCAATACCTTGATCGCCGGCATGATCATCGGCTGGCTGATCATGGATGAGATCCACATCGCCACCGTTGCCGCCGCGCCAGAATTCCGCCGGCTGGGGATTGGCCGCAAGTTGATGGTGCACCTGCTGCTCGAAGCGCAAAAAGAAGGTGCCGTGGTTTCCTTCCTCGAAGTCCGCAAGGGCAACACCGCGGCCCGCCAGATGTACGCTCAACTGGGTTACCGGGAAGACGGCGTCCGCCCGCATTATTACCAGGACAATCACGAGGACGCCATCCTCATGAGTCTGCCAAAGATCGATCCTGACCTGTTGATTTCACAAGGGTAAGGTAAAATTAGAGGTTGACATATCCTTGCAGGGGAGGTTCCTCGTGACTGCAATCGACGTTCTATTGAGTGTTGCCGCCCAGGTATCGAACTGTGAAAAATGCGCCCTGCATTTCTCACGTAAGCTGTCCGTGCCCGGAGAAGGTCCGGCCAACGCCGAGTATATGTTCATCGGCGAAGGTCCGGGTTTCTACGAAAACGAACAGGGACGCCCCTTCGTCGGCCAGGCCGGCAAGTTTCTGGATGAGCTGCTCGAAGCTGCCGGATTGAAGCGCGAGAACGTGTTCATCTGCAATGTGGTCAAGTGCCGACCCCCCGGCAATCGCGATCCGCTGCCAGAGGAACTGAGCACCTGCAACGTGTACCTCGACCAACAGATCGAAGCCATCAATCCAAGCGTCATCGTCACACTGGGACGCTACTCGATGGGTAAGTTCCTGCCGAACGCGCGCATCAGCGAAGTCCACGGCAAAGCGCGGATGATGCAAGGCCGGGTGATCGTGCCCATGTTCCATCCCGCGGCTGCACTTCACCAACCTCCTCTTAAACCCCAGGTAATTGCCGATTTTCAACTATTGCCAAAAGCCCTGGAACAGGTTAAAAAGGACAGCAAACAATCTCCAAAAATCGAAATCCCGTTGGAAGAGCCACCCGTCGAACCCGATGAAGGTCCGGCCGAACAACTGAGTCTCTTCTAACCTAAGCAAAAGGTGAATTATCATGGATTACTCCAAAACATTGATCGAAAAGTTCCAAAACAAGACCGCTCGTGTTGCCGTACTTGGAATGGGATATGTAGGACTGCCATTCGCGACCGTTTTCGCTGAAGCAGGCTTTACTGTGATCGGGGTGGACCCGGTCCAGGAAAAAATGGACATGATCAACAAAGGCGAGAGCTACATCATGGACGTACCGTCTGAGAAGGTAGCCAAGCTTTTAAAAGAAGGTAAATTAAGCGGCACGACCGATTACTCAGTGCTGTCCAAAGTGGACGCAGTGGCCATTTGCGTGCCCACTCCGCTGCGCCAGACCGGCGACCCTGACCTTTCGTTCATCGTCAGTGCTGCTGAAGGGCTGGCCCCTTATGTTCATCCCGGGCTGGTGGTCGTGCTCGAATCGAGCACGTATCCCGGCACCACCCGTGAACTGGTGCTGCCCACCCTCACCGATAAAAGCAATCTCAAGGTCGGCGAAGAACTCTTCGTGGCCTTCTCACCAGAACGGGTCGACCCCGGCCGCACCGATTGGACTACCAAGAATACCCCCAAGGTCATCGGCGGTATGACCGAAAAATGCACCGAGGTCTCAGCAACCTGGTACGCTCAGGCGCTCGATACCGTCGTGCCGGTTTCTTCCACCGAAGTGGCCGAGATGGCCAAACTGCTCGAGAATACCTTCCGCATGATCAATATCGGCTTCGTCAACGAACTGGCGCTGATGTGCGACCGCCTGGGCGTCGACGTCTGGGAAGTGATCGATGCCGCTGCCACCAAACCCTTTGGTTTTATGAAATTCCTACCGGGCCCTGGTCTGGGCGGACACTGCATCCCCATCGACCCGCTCTATCTCTCCTGGAAGCTGCGTTCGCTCAATTACACCGCCCGTTTCATCGACCTGGCTTCCGAGATCAATACATCCATGCCGCGCTTCGCCGTCACCAAGGTGCAGGACGCACTCAACGGACACGAAAAATCCCTCAAGGGCAGTAAAGTACTCGTGCTCGGCGCTGCCTACAAACCCAATATCGACGACCTGCGCGAATCTCCTTCTATAGACGTCATCCGCCTGCTGCAGGCCAAAGGCGCCAAGGTCAGCTACCACGATCCCTACATCCCCTTCATCCGTCACGACGATTGGAAGATCGAATCGGTGAAAGACCTGATGACTGAGGTCAAAGCTGCCGACTGCGTTGTCATCATCACCAACCATAAAGTCTACGATTACAATGCCATTCTAAAAGATGCCAAACTGATCGTCGATACCCGTAATGCCCTGGGAATGGCTATTAAAGAAGCCGAAAAGGCAATCGACATTGCCAGAGAAAG
>CAYWCH010000031.1:13644-15146 GCA_964456715.1 uncultured Anaerolinea sp.
AAGAATCCGAAGGTAGTGAGGCTTTAATGTCACAGTATCTGGTCACCGGTGCGGCAGGGTTCATCGCCCGTCGCGTGATTGAAATGCTGCTCGCAGAAGGTCATCAGGTTGTCGGAGTCGACAATCTGAACGATTCCTACGATGTGCGCCTGAAGCTCTGGCGGCTGGAGGGTTTGAAAAAACTGCCCGGCTTCACTTTTCTGCAACAAGACATCCGCCGCGCAGAGTTGTTCCGCGAGATAACGGTACAATACCCCAAGATCGAGGCTGTCATCCATCTGGCGGCACGAGCCGGGGTGCGCCAAGCCGTTGAAATACCAACCACCTATTTTGAATCCAACGCCAACGGCACACTGAACATCCTGGAATATTGCCGCCAGACCGGCGTGAAGAAACTGGTCATGGCTTCAACCTCAAGCATCTACGGCTCCAACCCACCGCTGCCCACCCCCGAAGACGCCGATTCCAGTCATCCGCTGCAGATCTACGCTGCCAGCAAGAAGGCCGCTGAAGTGATGGCCTATACGTATCATCACCTCTTCGACCTGGACGCGACCATCTTCCGCTTCTTCACGGTCTACGGACCCGCCGGCCGCCCCGACATGGTGATGTTCCGCTTCGTCCAGTGGCTGGCTGAAGGCAAGCAGGTGACCATTACCGGCGACGGCAACCAGATGCGCGGCTTCACCTACCTGGATGATATTGCCCGCGGCGTGCTGCTCGGGCTCAAGCCGATGGGTTACCAGATCATCAACCTGGGCGGGCACGAGACCATCACCATCAACGAACTGCTGCACAAGATCGAAGACCGCCTGGGCCGCAAGGGGCTGATCAAGTACATCGACAAGAACCCTGCCGATGTGGACGCCAACTGGGCCAACGTGGATAAAGCCCGGCGCGTTCTGGGCTGGGAACCGCAGGTGTCGCTCGATGAAGGTATCGCCGCCCTGGTCGATTGGTACATGCAGGAGCGTGCCTGGACGAGCCAGGTCCTGACCCCATGAGTTCTCTCCGCGAAAAACTCGTCGACATTTGGAAGAACGACCCCCTTCTGCGAAGAGTCCTTCGTAATACAAGCTATCTTTTCAGTTCACAAGCGGTCGCCATGGGTCTGTCCCTCGGGCAGAGCATCCTGGCGACCCGTTTATTGGGGGCAAGTGTTTTCGGAACGCTGGTGGTGGTGATGACCTTCGCCACCAACATCAATCGGCTGTTCTCCTTCCGCATGGGTGAGTTTGTCATCCAATACATGGGCCGTGAGCTGGCCAACAAGGATTACAAAAAAGCCGGCGCTTACGCCCGTATCGCCGGCATTACCGAAACCTGCACCTCGCTGTTTACCTATGGAGTTTTTATACTCCTGGCCGGCTGGGGTGCTCAGGTCTTCGCCAAAGACCCCACCACCCTGCCTTATTTTCGGCTTTACGGCCTGTTCATCCTTGCCAACATCACCAATGAAACTGCCACCGGGATTTTGCAGGTGACCAACCGCTTCAAGATCC
>CAYWCH010000032.1:0-15096 GCA_964456715.1 uncultured Anaerolinea sp.
CGTAACAAACATAATGAGATCAATTTTCTTGAAGATGATAAAAGTCTTAATGGGCATAATCGGCTTGACCCATAATAATCATATCTGTATCTGAAAATGGAAAATCAATGGTCATCCTCGTGAGAGGTCATTTGGAATTAACAATACAGAAGGATATTCATGAATAGACGAGTTAAAATCCTGCTACCGATTCTGCTTTTCATATTCCTGATGATTAACACTGGTCAAAGTGTGCATGCACAGACGCCTTCAAACGAGAGCGAGATCAATATCTATTTTTTTTGGGGAGACGGTTGTTCTCATTGTGCCAAGGCAAAATCCTTCCTTGAAAGTCTGGTTGCCGGGTATGACCACGTTACATTAAGAAGCTACGAGGTCTATCATGATGCGAATAATCGCGAGCTCTATTCAAAAATGGCAGCGAAATTCGGGATCACACAGATGGCCGTCCCCGGCATATTCATCGGATCCAGGAGTTTTATTGGCTATTCTGAAGAGATCGCTGGCGAAATAAAGTCGACTGTCGATCAGTGCTTGCTGAACGGTTGCGAGGATGCAGGCACAGGGATCGAAGGCTTGGAACCCACCAAATCACCTTCACCCTCTCCAGTGAATGATACGCCGACGGTTGCAGGTTGTGGGGAAGGAGCGGACAGTTCAGACAATCTTGGCTCATGTCAGGTTAATTACGATTCAATGACGAAATCCCCCACTCTTTCCTCAACCCCAGATCCTGCCATGATAAGCACCAGTTTGCCACCGGTTGAAAAATTAACCCTGCCCATCCTTGGAAGTATCAACCTTTCTCACCAATCCGTGACTGTCAGCACAATTTTGATCGCCCTTGTGGATGGAATCAACCCATGCTCTTTATGGGTTTTATCGGTTTTATTGGCATTAACGTTGCACACCGGGTCGCGGAAAAAGGTGGTGGTGATTGGCCTGGTTTTTCTCACGGTGACTGCCGGTATCTACGCGCTTTTCATTGCCGGACTCTTTAATATTCTAAAAATCACCCGCTTCCTTGGCTGGGTACAGGTGCTGGTGGGTTTGTTGACCCTTGGCTTCGCCATCATCAATATCAAGGATTACTTCTGGTTCAAGGAAGGGCTTTCATTAACTATAGCTGACGAAAAAAAGCCTGGAGTTTTTCGAATGATGCGCCGGGTGGTCGATGCAAGCCAATCGTTCTGGGGCATGATTGGAGCGACAATCGCGCTTGCAGCCGGGGTATCTCTGGTGGAGTTTTCCTGCACGGCAGGGTTCCCTGTATTGTGGACGAATATTATTGTCGATCAGAATGTGACAGGGGTCTCCTTTTTGTTTTTGTTGTTGCTCTACATGGTCATCTACCAGTTCGATGAAATGCTCATCTTCTTCACTTCAGTCATTACGTTAAAGACCAGTAAATTGGAAGAGAAACATGGTCGATTACTGAAGCTGATAAGTGGGATGTTGATGCTGTCCCTCTCCATCGTCATGCTGGTCAAGCCTGAATTGATGAATGATCTATCAAGTTCATTGATCATTTTTGGGTTAGCACTTTTAGCCACGCTGTGTGTGTTATTACTCCACCGGGTGATCCTGCCAAAATTCGGAGTGTTCATCGGTATAAATAACTCGAAAAAGCGATAATTCCAAAATTTACGCAAGAAAAGTACTCCAATTCGATAGCAGCTTAAAATATACGGCTCGGACCTGTTGGATAGCATTCATGCTTTCCAACACCAGCCTCGTTCATTAATCCTTGGAATTATCTTGTTACATAATTCCTGATTCAATAAATATATAAATTTTCCATTAATTTTCAGACAACTTCCTGGTTTTGGAGAGAATTAGTGCTAGACTTTGTCAAATATATGGTATTACTATGTTGATTGAATGCAAAATCACTATATCAATCAAAGAGATAACGCATTCAAGGATAATAGGTGGAAAAAGATTTTAAAGTAAGAGATTCCTGGATCTTAAACACTCTGATGGAAAATACTTCAGACAGTATTTACATTAAAGACAGGGAGTGCCGGTTAATGCTTGTGAGCAGGAAAATGGCACTGGATCTTGGTTTCTCTGACCCCAAACAAATCCATGGGAAAACGGACATTGACCTTTTTGGAGAAGAATTCGGGAAGAAAACCCTTGATATCGACCGTCAGGTGATGGAAAGCGGTCAACCTGTACCGGGTCAGATCGAAAGCTATATCAATGAAGACGGGGAAACAAACTGGACTTCGACCACCAAACTGCCATTGCGCAACGAAGCAGGAGAGATCATCGGTTTACTGGGCATCACCCGCGAGATCAACGAGTTAAAGCTTTCCGAGATCAAATCACAATGGTTGGCAACTCACGATCCCTTGACCGGTCTTGAAAATCGTGTGCTTCTTAAAGAGCATATTTTACACTTCATCAATGACTCCAAAGAAAACGGATTGAA
The DNA here is from genome assembly GCA_964456715.1 of uncultured Anaerolinea sp. Taxonomy (GTDB): domain Bacteria; phylum Chloroflexota; class Anaerolineae; order Anaerolineales; family Anaerolineaceae; genus UBA6107. The sequence continues at coordinate 2,438 of CAYWCH010000032.1, forward strand.
GTTTGCTTTGCTCTTTGTCGATCTGGATGGTTTTAAGAAGATGAATGACACCTTTGGCCACGATGTGGGCGATCATATTCTGCGTGCGGTTTCCAGGATCATAACAGACAACGTTCGTGGCATGGACTCAGTCTCACGTATCGGCGGAGATGAATTCATGGTCTTGTTAAAGGACATGAACCACGACAGTGATGGATTAAGCGTCGCCCGGAAAATTGTCAATCGCATCAAGATGAGTGCTGATCCAAAGGCTCATACAGTGACCGCATCCATCGGTATCAGCGTTTACCCGGATGATGGCAAAGACCCCGAAACCCTGATCAAAAAAGCTGACCGGGCCATGTATAACGCCAAGAAAACCAAAGCCGGCTGTCAAACTGCCATCCGTGAATCTTGATTCCCCATTTTATCCAGACCAACCAGCCTGACTCTCCACAATCAACCGGCGAAGATTTCTTCCAGTGCGACTGCCACGCCATTCTCATTGGAGCTGCGCGTCACCCGATGCGCCTGCGATAATACGTCATCGGCGGCATCGGCCGGGGCGATGAAACAACCCACCACATCGAGCATCGACAGATCGTTGCCGCTATCGCCAAATGCCAGCACCTGCTGCACCGGGATCTTTAGAGCTTCACGAATCGCAGAAAGGGCTCTTCCCTTGCAGGTCCCCTTTTTGGTGATCTCGATGTCGTAACCGGTCGTGGTCACGGCTTCGACCCTGCCCCGCGACCGCAGTTGAGACATCACCTCGCTGCATCTTACATGGCTGGCGCAGTTCAGAATGAGCTTTTCGATGGGCTCCGATCTTTTCTGCGCGATCTCGCGGACGTCCCTGACGATCCGGTAATCGGCAATAAACTGCGCGAACCAGTTGAGCTTCTGCCAGATCGTGCCTTCCTTCCTGCCCTGCTTCATCCCTAAAATGCGCTTATCTGAAAAGGCCTTGCCGTCGATGAAGACCGTCTCCGAGATGTCGCTGCTGATGAATTCATCCATGATCTCCAGCGCCAGCCCACGGTCGATGGGATAAAGCGACAGGTTCTTCTTTTCTGCCAGGTCGTCGGTGCGGGCGCCGTTGGCCGTGACGGCGTACGAGAACGGCAGCGAAAACAACTCCGGCGGCACCATTGCCAGGGGGCGGCCGGTCACCAGGGTGAGAATGGCGCCTTTTTGGTGCGCCAGTGTCAACGCCCGCTTTGTCCGTTTTGAGATGGGTTCCAGACCGCTCACCAATGTGCCGTCGTAGTCAAAAGCGATCAAACGAAAGCTGCTGTTATTCTCTTCCATGCCTGTTTCAATCCTGTTCAAAAATTTGCAGCCCTAAAAGCTGGCTACGCGTCGCAAACTGCCCCTTATTGTACTTGCATCTGGCAAATTGGAATCGGGAAATTATCAGCCGCACTGGATCTGAACCCGCAGCGCCAAACCCCGGGCAGTGATAAAATGACAACATACCCATAGCCAAGGAGATCCGCTGTGACGCTTACATCCATACCCAAAGAGAGCTTCACCTCCCATAATTTCAATATCTTCGACAAAGGTTGGTTCCTGCTGACCACCGGGGATTTCAACCAACAGAAATTCAACTGCATGACCATCTCGTGGGGCATGATGGGCACCATGTGGAACCGGCCGGTGGTCCAGGTGGTGGTGCGCCCCACCCGTTACACCTTCGAATTCATGGAATCGAGCCCCGATTTCACGGTTTGCGCCTTCGCGGAGCAGTATCGCAAAGCGCTCACGATGCTCGGCTCCAAATCGGGCCGCGACGGTGACAAGATCAAAAAGAGCGGGCTCACCCCCTGCGCCGCCGGGATGGTTGCCTCCCCTGCTTACGCAGAAGCCAACCTGGTGATCGAGTGCCGCAAGATCTACCGCGATGTTTTCAAACCGCAGGGCTTCATCGATCCCGCCATCGAGAAAAACTATTCAAACAACGATTACCATGCCATTTATATTGGTGAGGTGGTAAGCATCCAAAAACTTGTGGCATAGGCAGAACTGCTCAAGACTCATTCGAGGTCGGCCAAATTTTTTATTGCGAAAAACCACTGGAAATAACCTGAGGGTGCTTATTCCTATTGTGATAACAAATGGATTATCGCTTTCACCCAACCTTTTTTGCTTGAAACCTGTATACATGTTAAGAGATCTCAAAAAGTGAACCAATTCATGGATGACTTGCGTGCAATACAACTTCTCAAAAAAGGTGACATCAACGGTCTGGAATTACTGATCGAGCGTTACCAGGTGAAAGCGATTCGGGTTGCTTTTCTCATCACAAGAGATGAAGCAATGGCTGAAGACGTCGTTCAAGAAGCCTACCTCAGGATCTATCGTTGCATCCGTACTTTCGATGTATCCCGTCCTTTTGAACCTTACTTTCTTTCCTGTGTGACCCACACGGCGATCGATGCCGCGGAACGGGCTTCACGGAATGTGAGGTTGGATGAAGGTGAACCTTCGCAGATCGATCAACTGCTTCAGAAAGCAGCTTCCACCGAAAACCAGGTGGAATACAACCAACTGAGGGAGGAGATCTTCAGCCTGCTCGGCAGGCTGACTCCGCGCGAGCGGGCAGTGATCATCCAGCGCTACTACCTGGAAATGAGCGAAAAGGAAATGGCGGCCGAAAACCGCGTCGCGCCTGGTACTGTGAAGTGGCTGCTGAATTCAGCACGCCGGCGCCTGCGTGGATTGATCGGTGTGGAGGAGGAAACGAGATGAAATCCAGAACTCCTAACCAAATCCTGACAGATATCGCCAGTCAAAATATCCACCGTGATGTTGACCTTTCTTCGAGAATACTTTCATCGGCAAGAAGGGAAAACATGAAAAGAATGAAAACAAGAACGTTCGTAATTACCCTGGTCATCGTACTGGCCGCGATCACCCTGATCTTTAGAGGGCCGCAGATCGTTCAAGCCATGCAGCGATTGTTTGGATATGTCCCCGGCGTTGGTATGGTGGACAATGGCTCATCACTCAGAATTTTAGAAAAACCGGCGAGCGAATCGCGCGGTGAAACAACCGTCACGATCGCCCAGGGATTGATCGATTTTGAGAAAACGACCCTCCTCTACCAGGTGGAGCATCTCCCTGCATCAACATCCGGGGAAACCTGCGAGCGAACACCGGAACTGCGGTTGCCTGATGGCACTGTTCTGGAAGGCAAAGTGGAATCAGGTGATATTTGGGTTAGCGGTTACAGCCGCAGAGCGCAATTTGCCGCACTGCCTGCAGATGTAAATGATGCCGTGCTGGTCCTTCCGTGTTTGGAACGGACTTCGGATGTTCCCGAGATGCGGGGTTGGGAAATCCCGCTGCACTTCGTGGCAGCCCCGCCTGAAATGACTGTCTATCCGCTTATCTCACTGCCCATACCAACACTTCTTCCTTCGGATGCAGTAGACCAGGCACAGCCTATGACCGTCGGTCAAATCACCCTGTCACTTGATGAATACGTGCAGACCGAAAATGACTTTATCCTCTTTGGCAGCATGGTCACCGCAGCCGAAGGGCAGCGCATCTCCTACGTGGATGATACCGATGCGTATCTGACGGATTCAGCTGGAAATGAGATCTCTCTGATCTTCGATCCGTCGGTAGCCCCTGAAGTTACCGCTCCTGCCGACGGTAAAACCCTGCAATTGAGTTACCGCACCAATGGAAAACCATCTGCCGGGTTGGCCACTTTGATCATCAAATCTGTCTGGGTCAACCAGGAAACGGATACATCCTTCAGTATTGATCTTGGCGCCGACCCGCAGCCGGGGCAGACCTGGCAGATCGACCGCGAATTGGAAATTGCCGGCAACACCATAAGGATAACGGAGGTAAAGGTAGATCAATTCGGTACTGGCCTTACTTTCTTGTTTACTGCTTCTGACACGATCGGTGGTCTCGATCTTAATGACCCGGATCATACCGTGGTAGCTGCCTCAAGCACTCCTGGTTCAGCCAGCATCGCTTACCAAGACGCCGTTCCTTCCGGAACGGTAAACATCAAGGTGATCTCCATTTCACTACGAATAGATGGACCATGGCAGGTGCAGTTGGATCTGCCGGCCTTCGCGGATGGCGCAGACGAAGCCGAACTGCCGGCTGGCTGCCTCACCCTCGACAGTTGGAAGGCGGCTCTCGACAACAATCAATCGATCCCCTCGTGGATGACCGGCACGCTTGTGATGAAGGCGATATCAGACACGGATGGCACCTATCACGTATACGTTGTTTCATTGCCAAGCGGTCAACCGCAGGATCTCGGCAAGGGTTTCGATCCCGCGATCTCTCCCGATGGCAAGACGGTCATCTACAATTCAGACGATGGGCTGGTGTTGGTAGACCTGGAATCGAAGTACACCTCGATTCTCGCAAACACCGGCAAACGCGATCGCGGCGCGGTCTTCTCTCCGGATGGTTCAAAAATCGCGTTCACGCGCGGTCCTGAATCCGGGATGAATAACGCCGCAGGTCCTTACAGTATTTACATAGCCAACCTTGACGGCTCTGAGCAGAAAGCCATGCTCGAGAATACAGACGCGAACACCGTGTTCGCCTGGATGCCTGATGGAAAACAGTTGTTGTACTCGGCAAAGAATCCGCTGGGGGCCTCCCTGCGCCTGATCGATGTTGAAACAGCGCAGATCACCAACGTGATCGAAACCGAATACATCCACTCAGCTGCGGTTGTTTCACCAGATGGGAAGACCATTGCTTACGAAGATCAACTGAATGGAGAAGAATACCTCATCTATGCAGCCGGAATCGATGGACAGGGAAAACGCCTGATCTCCAACACCTCGCCATTCGTGACCGTCCACCCCCAATGGAGCCCGGATGGGAAATGGCTGGCAGTCAGTGTCATGGATACCGACCTCTCGGAAATGAGCCCCTCCATCGCGCTGATCAACATGGAGACCTGCGAAATCGTGGCAGTCCCCTCACTGACCGGATCCATCACCGGGTGGATTCCATAAACCGTAACAACTCCTCCCCTTTTCAATGTCTTGCTCCCACCTAAAAATTGGGAGCAATTCGGTTAATTAATCCTCAGATGATTGACCGATTCTGTAATTCATGTATAAAATAATGATGTAACGGTCAATATTGTGAATGGATTCTTGAAAGGAGAAACCATGTTAGTCCGAGAACGAATGACCAGCCCTGTTTTAACCATCACCGCCGACGTCGGTATCCAGGATGCCCTGGCACGCATGCACCGGGACAAGGTGCGCCGTTACCCGGTGGTCGACAAGCACGGAAAGCTGATCGGCATCGTCACCGGAGCCGACCTGCTCAATGCCAAGCCCTCCGAAGCCACCACCCTCAACGTGTGGGAGATCAATTACCTGCTCAGCAAGATCACGGTGGAACGGGTGATGACCAAAAAGGTGATCACCGTGGAAGAAGACTGCCCCATCGAAGAAGCAGCCCGGATCATGGCCGATAACGAGATCAGCAGTCTGCCGATCATGCGCGGCAAGAGCCTGGTGGGCCTCATCACCGAGACAGACCTCTTCCACATGCTGCTCGAGATGATGGGCGGACGGACCCCCGGCGTGCGCCTGACGATCGAAGTGGTCGACAAGCGCGGCAAGCTCTACGAACTGGCCGGCATCGTCCAGAAACTGGGTGGCGACATCCTCGGTGTGGCCGCGGTGCTGGGCTCTCGTGCCGAGACGCGCATCTTCACCCTCAAGGTGAGCGGCATCAAACTCGAAGCCCTGCGCGATGCGCTCAAACCCGCCGTGGAGAAGATCATCGACATCCGAGAAACACAATTTAAGTAAGCCGATTTGGGTCAGTTATAAAAGAACGAGGCTTGTGGCCTCGTTCTTTTCTTATGGTGTCTTCACCTGCTTCATCTGCGCCAGCACCCAGTCGCGGTTCTCCCAGAGAGTGCAGCCGCCCTTGCGCTCGCTGAGTTGATTGGCGTTCTGGCGAATGACCTGCATCAATTTGGAGCCGAGCGCTTGCTTGAGGCTCATTTGCGTGAGGTCGGTATCGGAGAACGGCGCGAACGGGCAGGCTTCAAGCCGCCCCTGCGGGTTAACGTGGATGAAGCCACGCCCACCGGCCAGGCAGCCGCCGTAGCGGTCTTCGTCGCCGGGCAGGGCAACGAACAGCACCGGCAGACTCTTTTCAAGCGAGTTCAGCCAGTTGGATTCACTTTGCTTTTGCTCCGGCGTCAGCACCAACGCTTCAGTGCCTTCCTTTACCGGGACATAATCGACAAAAATCGAGACCCGGCTGCCCAGGTGATTGAGCTTCTGCTGGAAGCCGATCGAGGTGATCTGACCAAAATTCTGACTGGTCAGGGTCAGCGAGGTGCCAAAAAACAAGCCCCGCTTCTTCAGCGTTTCCATGCGCTGCTCCACGACCTTGTAAATGCCGTCCCCGCGTCGCATGTCAGTCTCCATCTGCGGCCCCTCGAGGCTGAGGATGGGGATGAGGTTGCGCATCTTCTCAAACAGGGTGATATTCGCCTCGTTGAGCAGCAGGCCGTTGGTGAAAACGAGGAACAGGATGTGCGGATGCAGCCAGGCCAGCTCGAAGAAAGACGGGCGCAGCAGCGGTTCACCGCCGGCGATCATCACGATCGAGACGCCGAGTTCATCGGCTTCGTTGGCCAGCTCGTACAGGCGCTTGTCGTCCATCTCCTGACCCGGTTCGGGGTGGATGGCGTGGGCGTAACAGCCGGCGCAGTTGAGATTGCAGCGTTCGGTGATGCTGACGATCATCAGCGGCGGCACCTGCACGCCTTTGCGGGCCCAGGCCGCCCGTTTGCGGACGGCGCGCTGCTGGTCGATAAAGGTGCGCAGCAGCATGCGGCTGGTCGGCAGATTGGCGCGGTTTTTGAACACAGCTCCGCGAAAGAACTTCAATAGATTGCGGTCGAACTTGGCAGAATAATTCTCGGTCATCTCAATCCATTCTCAAACGAAAAATACACCTTATATACGAATAATCGTTAAGAATGGTTGCGCTTTCCACACTGTCAACTTTCCGGGAGAGACGATTGTTTCATTGGTAAGGACTGCCGGGCTTTCCGTCCGGCAGTCAAATAAACCGGAAAGGATCGGCCCTATTTACCGGTCATCTTTCCCACATCCATGGCAACGGCAGCGGCTTCGTCATACCCCACCTGTTTGACGCTGGCCAGCACTTCGCGGCACTTGGCCACCGCCTGGTTGGCGTATTCCTGGGCTTGCTTCTCGTTCATCACGAAGATCCTATCCTTCAAATGCAGGTGCCAGATCTTCATGCCGCCGCGGATGTGCCAGGTATCAAGCGGCAGCGATTTGGTTTTGGCGGTTGGCATAACGCCTTTCAACACCTTGATCGGTGTACCGCCTTTGAACATCGCCGATTCGATGATGACTGCGGGGTTCTGCTGCAGGATCAGTTCGTTAGTAATGGCTTCGAGCCCCATATCCTTGACGAACCGTTCTGTCAGCGAATCGAGCAGGCTTGGCCACTTGCCCGGCCACTTGATCCACCAGGGTAAAAGATCATACTTGTCGTAAGCAATAAATCTATCCATCATATATCTCCTTTACTGGGAAACCAAAAATGAACCCCCTCATCCCCCATTTTTCAGAACCGGCGGCGGTGGACGTGGGTATGTCATTTGTTCCTCCAATCATCGATTGCCATTGAAACTGGTCCTGCCCGGCGAAGCGCAGGTTTCCAGGGAACCGACCAGACTGCCGAATTCGGCGTAGATGCCGGCCGCCACCTCAATTGCCGCCCGCTCCGACGCGCAAAGGAATGGCCCCACGCGGTTGGAATGACCGGTCATGAAGATGTTCGAGCAGCCGCACCAGTTGACGCAATAATCGCGCATGGAGCACTCGCGGCACTCCGGGTTGACCTCTCCGCCGCCGGCACAGAAACCGCCCAGCCGCGAGAGATCCACCCCACCCTCGATGGAGCCGATGCGGTAGGCGCCGTCCGACCCCGAGCTGACGAGGCGCTCGCAGGGATAAAGCCCGCCGTCCGGGGTGATGGTGAGCTCCCCCACCCCCATCATGCAGCGCTCGAGCGGATGGTAGCCGCCGCGCATCAGCACGGCCACCTTGGAATCGATCAGGTCGATGAAGTGCGGGTCGCCGGCGCGGTACCAGGCCTTGAACCGCTCAGCCACAGCCTGGTAGACTGCCGGGAGCTGGTCCAGGTCGGCCGGGCTCCAGGCCGCGGTGAAATCGGGCGAAAGGCTGATGTGGCGCACCCCGAGCGAGGAGAAGTAGTCCACCGTTTCAGGCAGGTACGCCAGGGGCTGCGGGGTGTACACCGCGTTGACGGCGATGTCGCCCAGGGCGGCCTGCGCCGCACTGAGGTTGCGCTCCACCAGCGCGCTGGAGTCCATACCGGTCACGGTGCGGCGATGCAGGTCCTGCACGTGCGGGGCGCCGTCGCAACTGACGCAAACTTTGACGGCATGTTCCCGTAAAAAGGCCAGCACCTCGCCGCTGAGGAGGGTACCGTTGGTGGTGAGGGTGAAACTCATCCGCCTGCCCGCAAAGCCGGGATGCGCCTCGGCCAGGCGCACGATCTGGCGCATGAGCTTGAACTCGAGCAGCGGTCCGCCGCCGAAGAAGCCGATATCCACCACCTGCGCGCTGCCGACCTGCCGGAAGATGAAGTCCAGCGCGCGACGGGCGGTCTCGAGCGACATGACCGCCGCATGCTTGCGCACGTAGCAGTAATCGCAGGCCAGGTTGCAGCGGAAGGTGGTGCAAAGCGTGTAAAGCCGCGGACGCTGCGCCCATTCCCTGGGGAAGGCGCGCACGGCAGTCTGCGCGGGTGACACCCCGGCGGTCATTTTCTCCACCTCATTTCGAATCGTCATACGCACCTCCCCCATCTGCGGCTGCCCCAAGCCAACATGCCCCCGCTGTTGCAGGAGCTTCAATATACCGGTAAGTGGATTGTCTTTGATCAGCGAAATCTCGACGGCAATGGAAAGCACCCATCCCGATCGTATGGATGGCGATCGGTTACGGGTATGAACAGCGGCCGAAGTGGTTGGTGATGGAGTTGCCTGGTGCCAAACCGCCCTGCGGTGAAAGCGTTCCGTCCCCCCTGGTTCGATTTCATTATAGTGATTCCGGGTGGGGAATTCAAGGAGGAAGTGGTTGACCGTGAATGGCGCAAATAAATTTTGATCGGTTTTGTACGGGCACGGCCCTAAAAAACAGGGTGCATAATTCGCAACGCGCCGTGCCCATACAATCATATTTCCACGAATTACACGAATTTCACGAATACCACCTGTAGGGGCGGATTGCAAATACGCCCCTTTTGCTTGCAAAGGGGGTGTAAAAAACGTTTAAAATTTGCTAAATAATTTCAAAAAACCACTAAAATTGAAACGGCTCATATATCTTCGCGGTTTTTTTGCGGGTCAAAGATTGGCACTGTTAATTCAATTTTAAGCAAGTAATCAACAAGGAGGCCGAGTTGTTGCAACTACCAAAGACTTCGAAGGGGTTGGCATATCTTTATCTACTGATGCTGTTGCCGGTAATGGCAAACCAGTTTTCATTACTACTTGTTAAAGGGAGAGGTTCTTGGCTGGTGGAATATGACCCCTGGTTATTCGCTGCTTACCAACTGATGATCGTGTTGTTCTTTGTATTCTGGCTGATCGAGGGGCGAAAGCGAATTCTCTCAAATCATTTACCTTACTGGATGCTGACGGTTACCCTGGCGGTTCTGGCAATTGAGCTCCTGTTGGGATATGTACGACCCATCTCTCTATCCATGCAGACGCTTTTTTCCTTGCTGCAGCGCATCATTGCCTGGGGGGTGATTCTGGTGATCGTAGTGGTTATTCCCGTGTGGGTGTTTGCCAGGCGCATGGGGGCCAAAGAGAAAGTGCTGTCAATTTTAATGGCGGGAATCTTTATCCTTTTTCAGGCTGTCCCACTGGCGGCAACTTCTCCGCGACTGTATATGCTTGTCATGCGCGCCTTGCACGGCTACAGCAGCAGTTTGATGGTTTGGTTGCTGGTTTTCTATTTTTTGCTGGCATACGTGCTGAATAACGATTTTGGCCGCAAGGGTGGGGGTGTATGGTTCATCGTAACGAGCCTTGGATTGGCCACGACCGTATATGGCATGATGAATCCTGTGGAGTACCAATCAAGGGGATGGTACAAAACCGATATTTTGGTTAACGGCATCAAAAGGGGTACCGGAATTACCCAGTTGATCGATATGAATATTTGGGTGATTGTGGGGGCAGGTTTGCTCGTTTTGATGCTGATCGTTTATCTGTCGACAAAAAAGGACGAAGCCCTAAAATAAACTGAACCAATGTTAAGTCCTCACAGCGAATGACGCGAATTTGGGCGAAATATGCAAAACCGGTTTTCCACGAATTACACGAATTCAACTGTAGGGTGCTGTTGGAAACTCGCCATCGATCAACCCTCGTCTCCAAGATTATTGAGTTTCCAACGCACCACCCAACCACCTTGACCCATTACCAACAAGGCCGGAAATCTTATCCCCTTTGCGATGATACCCCTTTGATTGGATTGAATCCAGATCAACAAAAATGACAACCAGGATCAGGGAGCGAGAGGATTTGAACCTCCGACCTCTTGCACCCCATGCAAGCGCGCTGAGGTTCATCGGGTTTGTACGGCCACGGCCCGCCGTGCTCATACTATCAAATATCCACGAATTACACGAATTTTATTTGTAGGGGCAGGTCCGTGACCTGCCCAGGGCGGGTTATGAACCCACCCCTACACATACAAATTCGCGGTTATCGGTTTCCCCGTTCTGGGCGTATTGCACCTCTCGCTGCGCTCGGGTGTGCCAAACCCGCACCATACGCCCCTACCCCTGGTTCAATTGTAGGGGCAGGTCCGTGACCTGCCTAGGGCGGGTTTAGAACCCGCCCCTACAATTACAAATTTTCGTGTAATTCGTGGTTAAGCGTTTTTCTCTGTGCCCTCTGCGGCTCTGCGTGAGATAGATGTAAACACTGCATATTGGGGTTTGCTCACACCTGCACAAGCGGCATGTGCTAGTGCCTGCACTTGCTGCAGGTGCAAGTGTCGCCCGAAAAGCACGGGCTCGCAATGACATTCCTCTTGACAATTTATGCACTCGCGCTATAATGTCCTTTAATTAGTAAACAGTAGAGTATTTAACTATGTCAGTCAGACACACCCTCCTTGGACTTCTCGCGAAAGAGCCGCGCTACGGATACGAGCTGCGCGCGTCTTTCATGGCGCTCGCCGGCGGCGAGGAGGCCTGGGAGGTGAAGCCGGCGCAGATCTACACCACGCTCAACCGCATGGTGGAGGCCGGCCTGGTGGAGAAAGTCTCTGCAGACGGCGACGAGAAGGATTTCTACCGCATCGCGCCCGCCGGACAGGCCGAGCTGGAGAAGTGGCTCGGCGAGGGCGCGCTCTCAGACCCGCAGCAGGACGCGTTCTTCCTCAAGCTGATGCTTTCGCTGGAGCTGCCCGAGGTGGACGCGGCGCGCCTGATCCAGACGCAGCGCGGCACGCTCTACCAGGAGCTGCACCGCATCACCACCCTGCGGACAACGCTCGACCCGCACATCGAACTGGCGCGCATCCTGCTGATGGACAAGGCGATCATGCACCTCGAAGCCGACCTGCGCTGGCTGGACATGATCGAGAGCCGCCTGGACGAAGTGAAGAAGCAGCCGGTGCCCCGCCCCGAGATGAGGCCGCGGGGACGCCCGGCAATAAAATCGCAATAATCTCTTAATAAGGAGTTAAGAATGTCAATTATCGAAGTGAAAGACCTCAGCAAAGTGTACGGGCAGGGCAGCGCCGCGGTGAGCGCGCTGAAAGACGTGTCGATCAACATCGTGAAAGGCCAGTTCGTGGCGGTGATGGGCCCCAGCGGCTGCGGCAAGTCCACGCTGCTGCACCTCATCGGCGGGCTGGACCGCCCCAGCGGCGGTTCGGTGGCGATCGACGGCAAGGACATCTCGAAGATGGACGACAACACGCTCACCGAAATGCGCCGCCGCCAGATGGGCTTCATCTTCCAGTTCTATAACCTGCTGCCGGTGCTGAGCGCCGAAGAGAACGCGGCCCTGCCGCTCATCCTCGACGGCGTCAAGCCCGAGACCGCCCGCGCCAAGGCGCGCGAGTGGCTGGAACGCAACCAGATGGGCGAACGCATGACCCACAAACCCGACCAGCTTTCGGGCGGGCAGCAGCAGCGCGTGGCGATTTCACGCGCGCTGGTGGCCGACCCCATCATCATCCTGGCCGACGAACCCACCGGCAACCTCGACTCGCGCGCCTCGGATGAGATCGCGACCGTGCTGCGCAACATCGTCAGCAAATATGGGCACACCGTGCTCATGGTCACGCACGATCCGCGCATCGCCGCCTATGCCGACCGCATCCTTTTCCTCAAGGACGGCCAGATCGTGGACGACACGCTGCTGGACGGCGGCAAGGCAGAGAACACGCGCCGCCTGAAGGAGAAAGTGGAGCAGCTATGAGAATCCAGTGGCTGTTGGCATCACGCTATCTCAAGGGGCGCATGCAGCGCTCCGTGCTCACCACACTGGCCATTATCCTGGGCGTGGCGATCCTCTTTGGCATGAACGCGCTGCTGCCGCCGGTGATCGAATCCTTCAGGCACAG
>CAYWCH010000033.1:0-14814 GCA_964456715.1 uncultured Anaerolinea sp.
AGCGGGCAGGATAATCCCACCCGGATTGTCTGGATTATAGCATAGTTTATTGAGTCATAAAAATGAATTAATTATGGGGCAGAAAGCAGAACTGTTTTGTCCTATTAAGGCAACTTCTTGACATTGGAGAATTGTTTATATAAACTAATAACAAGTGCTATTCTAAACCGGGTTCACATCGGGAATTTATATTCTTTGGTAGTAAAATTGCAACTGTTTTATTATTGGCATTTTCAAGGAATTCGCTAATTACTTGAGTATTCTTGGAACAGATGAAGCGATGAGGATAGAATCCAATGATTTTCAAGAATGAGCGGGATTTACAGAGGGAATTAGAAATTGTCGAACCTTCAAATTGGGGAAAACATGAAGTTTTTTATTTAAAAAGGGAAGTACCAATTGGGGAATGCATACCTGATTTGATTTGCGTTGGTTACCAGGAATTTCCAATTAGTGCAAAATGGCCGAAAAAATGGAAAAGCAAATATTCGTTTATTTTATCCTTACTACGGGAAAATGGCCCCCTTTCATTAGATGAGATTGCCGATTTATGTTTCGAAGATGAAATGAAAATTTCACCATTGCTGTCAGAATTAGTCAAGGATAGAACGATCGTATTAACTAGGGAAGACAAGTATACACTTTCTTACGAAGTCGCATTAATCGAGGCAGAAGTTATTGCAATTGAGGCAAAATTAACTAAATGGAGAGAAGCGCTTAATCAGGGAATGCGTTATAAGCAATTTGCTGATAAAGTTATTGTTGCAATGGATGCCGATGGAGCACCACGTAGCCCAGACGCCCTTGAATTGTTTAGCGATTCAAATATTGGTTTATGTGCAGTTACTCATGATGATGTTGAATGGCTGGTAGAACCAACAAAGACACCCCCATCTGATATGTATGATAATGAATACATTATCAATAGCACTTTGGTGCCTTCACGTCAAATATTATGGACCAGACGATAAGCAAGGAACCCATCTTTCCATGCTTTTACATGGTCAGTTTTTGTTGTCGATTCAGATCCTAAGATAGGTTTAATTTGGTCTACTAAGTTCGTTGCGTCCTCCAACCATTGTTGAATGTAATCCAATTTGCCATTTTGAGGTGTGTTGTTTAGGACATTATTTGCATGAATCATTGATAAACGATAATGTTCCATTGGTGACGTTTTATTTCCTGATGTATATCGCCAAGCAGGAATATCTTGTACGCTTTTTCCAGATAATAAACCATTTAACAGGCTTTTTGATGCAGTAGTTTCCTCATAAACTTTTGGGAAATATCCCCTATGAAATATGGTATCAATATCGCTTTTTAAATTTATATCGCATGCCATTGGGTAAGACCAAAATGAAGGAAAAACCCTTCCCCCGCCAATTTTATCTGCAAGACGGCACCTTATTAAACTCTTATACCAATCAGTTGCCCAAACCTGTGCGCCAATTGCAGAGCAAACTAATCCAAAAGGCCCAAAAAAGTTCGTGATAACTTTTAATTGATTTTCATTCGAGAACTGATGTATTAGTTCAAGTGTAGATTGAATTGCATTAAAATTTCCCAAATAGCGAGTTTCAGATGGTTCTGACATTTGTTCCACAAGAATATACACACCGTCAACTTCACGAGCACTAATTGAATCAGATACTAGATCAAGGAAAGTATTTTCACTAACCTTTAGATATCGCACACAAGCATCTGAAAGTGCAAGAGTAGCAAAAACAGGCAACTTAATATGTTTCTGTTTTATGTAGTTTAGTCCACTATCTAGCCAAGCCAATTCTCTAGAATAATCAGTTGTTGAGTCTCTCGACAATGGGCTTGGCAAAATTATCCCTGCACAACCCAAATGAATTTGAAAATCAATCGCTTTAGCGACTGCTTTTACTATATATTCGTCAGTCTCTTGATCACGGTCGTTCCAAATTTCAACGATTCGATTTAATTGCTCTTGCTTATACTGTTTTTGATTATAAATATCACTATCAAATTCTGGTAAAGATTTTGTTCCTGACCAAGGATAACTTATAAGATTAAAACAAGGTTTCGGTGATTCGTGTGGGTCAAGTCTCTCTAAGTAAATCTGGGGATCAAAATATCGATTCTTCATGTAAGGATATTTTGTGTCAATCTTACGACGAGTAATGGATGGGTAGGCAATCCCAGAACTAAGAATAATCGCCCCGTCAGGGTTAATTCCTGGGTCTACTGTAAAACTCCAACCCGCGTTTAAGTAAAAAGCCATAGTTCTCTCCTTTCTTATGGTTCATATTTGTTTAGTTCTTGCATAATTTCAATTGGCAATGGCCTCATATTTGGTTTTAATAAGAACATACTCTTTATTAAATTTGCATAACCCCATGTATTTATAGGCTCAGGAAGGTTTTCAAAAAACTGTTCATCAAATAATAATTGTTGGTTTTTGTTCGTTGGGTGGGCTCCTAAACCGCATTCAAGCAAAACGATTCCTAGTGAATATATGTCAGATTTGCAGGTTAACTGTTTGACGCATTTACTTTGTTCCGGGGAGAAATATCCTCTGGTTCCCCAAGTATAACCAGTAGCAGTCAACGAGGTCTTATCTAAATGTCTAGCAACCCCAAGATCGATAATGCATGCTCTACCTGAAGGACGGATCAAAATATTGTTTGGTTTCAAATCCCGGTGAACGATTCTTTGCTCATCCCATAAATTCAATATTGCCAATGCAGAATCATAGGCAATGACACCAGTCTCATCCGCCGTAAGCGGCTTTTTTGCAAGCATTGTTGACAAGTTCTCGCCATTAACCAATTCAGTTACAACAATTGGAATAGTTGTTTCTACTGCGTTTAATTTTTCATACCATAATAGCTTCACAATCGATTTACAGTTAAGGTGAGTTAAAGCATTTACTTCTCGATCAATTCTTTCAAGCAACTGTCCCGGAAAATATACTTTAATAGCTGCTTCATGGTCCTGGAAAGTACCAGTAAATACATGGCCTTGCCCACCAGAAGCGAGAAACCCACTAATACTTATATGATAAGGGGTTAGCATTCTTGCAATATTATTTGGGTCACTTAGCCAATGTTTGACTTCATCTTCGGTATAGTGCATTATTTATCTCCGGGGGATGTAAGACAATTAAGGCGATTGATTTTTATCAATTAAGCGATTTACCTAGTTTCAATTAGTAAAGACAATGGAAAGCAAAGGGTAACCAAATTTTCCCCAAAAAAAAGTTTATGAATAGAGTATAGCGATATTTTCAAGAAAAGCAATTATTCTTGTTGCAAACCCCACCCATATTTAGAGGACGTAAACATACTTTTTCAACAAACCCGGTTGATCTGAATTGCATATCGGAAAAAGCATTCTTCTATCGATAACAAAAATACGTTGATTGCATAAGTAGCACGTGAATAACAATAAAAGAATATAGGGGAGGAATAAATAAAAAACACCAATAATAAAATTGATCTAAACCTGTTGAATCTTTTACTTTAATCTCGCTCTTATCAGGGTTAAGTAAGTACTCAATTGAATAATCCAATATTCGTTCTCTCAATGTTCGGTATTTGTTTATCTGGTTATGAGAGTGTTGTTCAACAATCATAGAAATAACACATTGGAATACGAGAGGGCAGAGTAGCAAACAAAATGGGAGTATCCCTTTGGTTTCATTTGAGGTTCCGAAAAATAAAATCGCAGATGTAATTGCAATTGAAAAACCGGCGACTTGCCATTCATGATCCCGGTATCTTGTGATTTCTTGGTTGTACCAATTAAAAATATCGTGTTTGGTAATAGTATCCGGCTGATCAAAATTTCCCATTTTCTCCACTCCAGTGTTTCGTACTGTAATTTCCCGAAGCAATAATTATACACGAATCGCATTTCGTCTGTTCCGTATGCACTAAAGTTGATCGATCACCTCGCCGGTACCGTTCACCTGACAATTTTCTGCTTCACCCCGTGACTACAAAGTATCTTTTGCACCGCTTATATTGGATTGGCAGCTTCCCTGGTCCGCGGACTGCGGCGTCGCGAGTCCAGGGCGGGGGAGACTGCAATATAAATATTTTCACCCCCCAAAAAAAAATTTCCAACTGGCTATATTCTGGTTGAGTTATCGATCCCCGGCTCAAACACCAACGAGCTGATCAAGGGGCAGGGATGTTCTCCCTGCCCCTGGTGTCAATTAGTTAAAATTTCCGCTGCCAAAGAAATTATCGATGTGGCAGCCGCCAACCTGGATTTCTATGGTGAATGCGATGTTCGTATGGCCGTACATCTCTGCCGGGAACGATAATCCGGAAATTGGCGCAACGGTAACGCCATCAAGGAGCTCGATTGTTCCCGATCCACTGGTGGGCGTCAGAAAATCCACTGGAGAGACACTGGAAATTTTCCATTTGAAGTGTGTTCCCACTTCGGGGACATAGTCTCCGGTAAACCTGAATGCTGCATTGAAGATGCCTTCTGCACCCCAATCCCATGAATACCAACTAATATCCTCAACGCATTCGCCAGATTTGGCTTTCGGAGCTGCCGCCTGATCATAATAGACGATCAAGGCATAGGTGCCATTTCCATATGTTGTCGCGCAGGCTTTTGCCGGACTGCCATCTTCGCCTTCGACAAAGGTGGTTGGCATTTTTTGCCACCTGGCGCCAATCCATTGGTAGAGCGAACCGCGCCATCCATATGCGTAATTCGCGAATTGGACGCAGGTGGTCTGCGTGCCATACGTGATGCCACTGATCGAGAAAGCGCCACTTGCGAATTTCGCTTCGTTTTTGGCGAAACCGGTGGGTTGGTAATCGCCGTTGTCGGTCGCGTACGCGCCGGCAAACCTGGATAGATCCACCGAAGTGATCTTGAAATTGGTTTCACCCGATAATGGTGTCACCGTCACCCCGCCTGGTCCACTATCCGCGTACACACTGCTGTAGTTGTTTAGAAATAAACTAAAAATAAAAATTGCGGTAACCATGTACAAGATGCTCTTTTTCATTTTTCTCCCTTTCTCCCTTTCTTAACATGTGACTATCATTATACGAAAAACTGATTCGCTTTTGCAAACAATTTTGCTCCAAGTTATTTGGCAGCAGGGAGAAGTGTCTGATCTGAGCGGCGCTGCGAATCCGGGGTGGGGCGCAACGAACCCAGGTTGGAGCCTTAATCGGAGCAAAAATTCAACCTGACGTAGGGTGCCGTTCGTCTGACCGGTCTGCGTTCATCGTGATTCGCAACTTCATTTTCCTAATAGCGCAGATCAATTGGTCAATCCCCCGGTCAGCGAACGCACCGTCAAACAACGACGAGCGCTGATCCAAATGTGTAAGGTAAATTCAAAAAATTTAACTCTCACCAGCCGATAACCTTTGCTTTGTCTATCGCATGAATGGTGCGTTGGAAACTAACCGGCATGAATTTCATTCGTTGATCAATGGCGCGTTTCCAACAGCACCCCACAGTTGAATTGATGGTCCGCAGGCGAAGCGTTATTGGTTTCGACCGCGGAGAATGCTTGATTTTGCATTGGTTTCCTGTGAAATCCTTTTTTCAGGTGGTTTTTATATGCATTTGGCAAGTTCATCGCTATAATCAATTAGATTTCTAAATCCACAGGAGGAAATATGAAGAGACTGATACCGGCAATCACCCTATTAATGATAATGAGCGTTTTCTTGATGGCATTTACGACCCCGGCGGCCAATACCCCTGCCGGACCCACGGCGACAGCGATCAACGGTGACATGGATTTCACCGTTACCGTCGTTGCTCCCTCAACGTTACCGGGTGCGGTTACCGCGCCTGAGCAGCCGGTTTACCCGGCAGGTCATACCGACGGTTCCCTGCAGTTCAGCGGCAAGGCGCTCATTCTCAGCGGATTCGATGGTGGATCGGTTTCAGTTTGCTTCCCGTTTGGTGATTATGATTACGGCTGGCGCGGTTCGATCTACCAGTGGACCAGGTCCGGTTGGCAGGCCTTGAGCACCACCTTCACCCAGGGTGAGGACGGCGCCGCGACAAAGGGCTGCACAGTCGTCTATGGTAATGGAACCTACGCCCTGCTGGCTTACTTCAGCAAGGCCGACGCTCCATCCAAAGCCGCGGAGATCACCGTTCCGGGCTGTATCATGGATGTATCGCTTAACGGTTATGGATACGATGGACCGGATGGCGGCACACTTCGCCTGTTGATTGAATTCCCCGGGATGACAGATGACGTTACCTATGACTGGGAAGTGACCAGCGCTTCTCCCGAAGGTGCGATGACCGACCTGCCGGCCTCGGGGTCATACCTGGTTACATTTGGATCCATCGTGACCAGCGATATGCCGTATTCCAGATACCCCACTTACCTGATCGCGAAGATCTATGACGGTGAAATCTGCCATGCCGGTGTGTTAAGGCCGAATTTCCACGCAGATTAATTTGTAACTGCTCATTTCTCCCCCTGGTGACAGGGGGATTTTTATTTCTCGTGCATCATCGATGTATTTTCGTATAGTTATGGCATTGGCAGTGACACCATCTGCATGCTAATGGGTTTCCGGGCATGGTGGAGGGAGTGAATCAATAATTGGAAAACTCACCATTATTTGATCCATCATTGATTCTGCTTGACAATGGATGTATAATTGAGAAATGGAACATAATTTCTAATATGATTCGCAAGTACCGGTATTCGTTTCTTATTCGTTTCATTAAAATCTCAGACTGCTCAGCCAGAGATTAATCGTGATCGATCCACACCATCATCCACCCGGAGGGAAAACATGTTTGAATTGCCAGAATTTATCCACTTTGCAGAGCAAATGAATACCCTGTTGACCGGCAAGATCATCCAAACCGGCCAATTGGGGAACTCACCCCACAAGTTTGTCTGGTACAACCGGACGCCCGAAGAATTCACCAGCCTGACCGCCGGCAAAAAGGTGGGCAGCGCGTCTGTGAAAGGGAAATGGCTTTTCATTCCGCTTGAGCCGGGATACGTTCTGGTGTTTGGCGAGTGCGGCGGCAGGATTCTATATCATGAACCCGGAGAAGAATTGCCTGAAAAATTTCACCTGCTTATCCATTTCACGGACGGCAGCGCGCTTTCAAACACCACGCAAATGTGGGGCGCCATGGAATTATTCGAGCAGGGCACGGAGCACGAGCGCCAGTACATCAAGGGGATGCGCCTCACTCCCGTGGATGAAGCGTTCACGTTCGCGTATTTCAATGGCCTTTTCGATGAGTTGCTGACTGGCCCGAAACGCAGCGCCAAGAGCCTGCTCACCCAGGATCAACTGATCCCCGGGCTCGGAAACGCCATCGCCCAGGATATCCTCTTTCGCGCGTGCCTCTCGCCGCGCCGGAGCCTGGCCGAGTTCACTCCCGGTCAGCGCAAGGATCTCTACGCGGCAATCCTCGACACTGTCCATGAGGCGATTGCTGGCGGTGGCCGCAACGACGAACTCGACCTGCTCGGTAATCCGGGCAAGTATCAGCGAGTCATGGACTCCGCAGCAGTCGGAAAGCCCTGCCCGGATTGCGGCGCGCCGATCCAGAAAATGCAATATCTGGGCGGGTCGTGTTACTTCTGCCCCAAGTGTCAACTATAGGTGTTTACTGATTGTGTGGTTGTGATGGGTTCGCTGCAGGTGGTATTGTGGGAAATCTTACTCGCGTAATTTGATCGCGGAATGACAGGGAGCAGGATTAATTTCCCAGGAGCTTGCTGATTGCCAACATCAGGAAATTCCAGGCAGCCCAGTTGCCGGTAAGAACGCCACTGAGGTACGTTCCACCGAAGATCATTAACGGGAAGAATACGAAGATTCCCAGAAAAGCCACCAGCAACGAGTTGTTGCGCGGCATACCGGATACGTGCTGACCCCGCCTCTCAAGCTGATGGCGCATCTGCCGCACCTCGAACATATCCGGTTTTTGTGAGTTACCTGAGTTTTGCATGGCGCCCATTTCTCCAGGGTTGAATCTCAAAGACACAAATATTATACAGAGTTATGAGGGGCGTGAGGATGTGGACCTTCGACCTGCCGGCTCCGAGCCGGTCAGGATGGTACGTTTCCAACAGCACCCTACACTTGATTTGATGGTCCGCGGCGCGGCGTCGCGAGTACAGGGTGGAAGCTCTACCCGTGGCGAAAAATGACATGGCGTAGGGTGCCGTTCGCCTGACCGGCTCACTATCAACGTGGCAGGCATACTCATTTTTCTATTAGCGCAAATCAATTTGCCAATCCCCCGATCAGCGAACGCACCGTCAAACAATGATGAATGCTTATCCAAATGTATGGGAGAAATGCACAAAATGAATTCTCCCCAACCGATAACCTTTGCTGTATTACCCGCATGGATGGCACGTTTCAAACGGTACCCTACACTTGATTTGATGGTCCGCGGCGCGGCGTCGCGAGTTATCAATTGAATTCGTAATTAAATTTCTCAACAAACATACTTTTTTTCTTCACACCAAATTCATGACCCTGCCTGATAATAAATGAACATACAATTAGGTAAATGCTAAATTCATGCAACAGGAGTTGGGAATGAAACACAAAATTAGTACTGCCTCAAAAAGGATTCTGGTCGCAGCCATCATCGTGATGATGCTGGCAGCGTGCAGTTCTGCAGCAGCCACAGAACCCATTTCTGCATCCAGCACGGATCCCTCTGCCAGTCAATCGACCGTCGCTTCCACCGATGCTGCTCCTGGCGTTCCACCAGATGGCGGCGCTCCCGGCCAACCTCCAGATGGCGGCACTGGCGGAGCACCCGGCGGCGGACCGACAGCGGTCGATACCGGCAGCGGCGCTTATGTGCTCAGCAACGGTGAGATACTCAACGGCGGCACCTACATCTCCACCAACGCGGATGAGAACGCGATCCGCGCCGAGGGCAGCGTTACAGCCACACTCGAAAATGTCACCATCGAGAAGACTGCCGGCGCGGCCTCCAGCAACGATGCCAGCAGCTTCTACGGTCTGAATTCAGCCATCCTGGCTCTCGATAGCGCCGTCCTCTACATCAACAGCGGTACGGTCAATGCCAGCGCGGAGGGTGCCAACGGCGTCTTCGCCTACGACGGCGCCACCATTTACATCACCGGCACCGTGATCAACGTCACCGGCGGAAACGCTGGCGGCATTGAAGTGGCTGGCGGCGGCACAATGTATGCCACGGATCTCATCGTCACCACTACATCCAAGGCAGCTATTCGCAGCGACCGCGGCGGAGGTATCTTGATCGTCGAGGGAGGTATTTTCACCACCAGCGGCAGTTCCGGAGCTCCGGCCATTTATAGCACGGCCAATATTTATGCTACCAATGCCACTCTCACTGCCAACGATTCAGAGGCTGTGGTCGTCGAGGGCTTGAACTCTGTTGAACTGATCAATTGTGTGATCACCGGAAACATGAGCGGCACCTACGGTGAGAACAGCGGCGAGAACATCCACAACGTGATGCTCTACCAGAGCATGTCCGGCGACGCCGAGACCGGCACCAGCAGCTTCACCATGACCGGTGGATCACTGACTTCATTGAACGGAGACATGTTCTACGTCACCAATACCGACAGCGTCATCACCCTCAGAGGTGTGGCGCTCACCCTGGCCGATGGTACCAACCTGCTCACAGTGGCCGGCAATGACGGCTCCAGGGGTTGGGGCACGGCAGGAGCCAATGGCGGCACTCTCACTTTCAATCTCGACGGGCAGATCCTCAGCGGTGACATCACCGTGGACGCCATCTCTTCCCTGGCGATGACCCTGTCCAACTCCTCCTCATACACTGGTGCGATCAACCCTGACGGAACCACAGCTGCTTCATTGTCTGTGACTCTCGACTCGACCAGCTTCTGGACCCTGACCGGTGACAGCTACATCAGCTCGTTCAGCGGCAGCCTGGATAATGTGAACACGAACGGATACACACTCTACGTTAATGGTGTCGCAACAAAATAGTAAGAAGAATCAAAACAAGGTGTGCAGGGGGCACACCTTGTTATATTAGATACATTTCTTATTCAGAGTAAATGAGGGGCGAGGAGTAAACCTTCGACCTTTTGGCTCTGCTTCACCGGGGAGTGTTCTTTACAGCGGTGTTCTCATGCCGAATATTAGCGCAGAAACCAAAGCTTGAATGTAAGGCCTCGCTTCTTTTCTGCATGGCATTCACTGTTGTTCGCAGCCGTCTTCCAGTACCAGGCACAGGTCGCGGATGACCGTTTTTGTGCGGATCTCGCGCCCGACGTCGTTCAGGTGAAATTCGGTATCAAACATGAATTTTTTTGCGAAAATGGAATCATCCAGGCTGCCCAGGACCGGAAAATCCAGGTTCTCGGTGAGGTATTGCGAAGTAGCAATTAATTTGTCGTGAATACTGTCCGTGAAGTTGCTCGAGATTGATGGATAGATGAAGAGCATCCGGGCGTTTTGTGATTCCACGTACACATTAAACTGATTCAGAAAATCCACGCTCTGATTTAAAATCGGATTGGGCACAGACCATGGAAAATTAAATTGGAAATCACTGTCTGAGCTGCGCCTTGCCTGGTTGGTCATGATATCGCCATTGACTGGGTTGAACGCTTCACGATAATAAACATCCTCATCAATTCTACAGAGAAAATCACAATGCTCCCTGATTTGCAGATCAAGCGTCGTCTTGATCGCCGTTGTGTGCACATTGGGAAAAGCCTTGATCACCTCAAACGCGTCATGAAATGAAGAGATATTGGTGATGCCTTGCGGGTAAAAAACCAGCACGTATGAAAGAACATCGCCTCCATGCAATTGATCTACAAGGTTATGGTATTCGGGGGAGATGAGCACGATGTCGCCTTCATGGATATAGGGCTTAATATCGTTCAATGCAAACCTGAGACCAAGGCTGCCTTGAATACCCATGTTTACGACCGGCATTTGGGTAGCTTCGCTGATGGCTTTACTATCAAATCCAAATGCCGCGTTGGAGCCGCCTACAATGATGATCTTGGGCGACGGAGTGTTGGCCAACAATTCGTTTTTATCGACGATCGCTGCCAGATAGTTGTCGCGGTAATGGTAACGATAATCAACGATCAATTGATAATTGATCGACAGGATCAATGTCACAACCAAAAGGAGGGTGATCGGGAGTCGGAGACGTTTAAAACTTGCCATAGATGAATGTACTTCCTCCAGCCTGATAGACTCCAAAGATAGTCAAACAGAGGATCATAAAGGTGATGATCAAGGCTTTGACAGGGTAGGGCAGACTCTTGAAGGTAAATTTCCCCGGGAATGATTCATTCAGAATCTCGGCAATGATCACGATACCGATGAATATCCAGGAGAGATAATAATCCAACTGGTAAATGTGCTTGAAGATTTGGACGAGTGTCGTGCTTTTGAGGACCAAACTATTGGCAATTACCAACACCTGAGCCATCGAATCTGCCTTAAAAATCAACCACGCAAAGGAGATCATGAAGAAGTTGGCAATGATCGCGAAGATTCTCACTGCGAGATTGGGTTTATGCCGGTGAGTATTTTTCCAATTCTTGGTGACCACGTTAATGGTGTAAAACAGCGCATGATACAAACCCCAGATGAGAAACGTGAGTCCTGTACCATGCCACAATCCGCTGATTACCATGGTCAGGACAGGGGGTAACAGCAGAGCCGGAATGTCTGAGTTGAATGGTTTATTATGTAATAGCTTGTATCGGAGAGGATAAAAGATGTAGTCTCTTAGCCAGCTTGAGAATGAAATGTGCCAGCGGTTCCAAAACTCCATGATATCCACGGAGAGGTATGGCCGTTTGAAATTCTCGGTCAGGTTGATACCCAACAGCTTGGCTGCTCCAAGGGCGATGTTGGTGTATCCTGCAAAATCAAGATAAATCTGAAAGCTCAGGAAGATCAGGGTGATGAACACCGTCAATCCCTGGTATCCGCCTGGTTTGGAGAACACCTCGTTGGTGATCAGGGCCAGACGGTCTGCGATGACTAATTTCAAAAATAACCCGGTCAGGATCAAGCGCATTCCATCCCAGAGGTTCTTCGGGTTGAAATTCTCGGGGGCGCGCAGTTGGGGGATCAGGTTTTTTCCGCGCTCGACTGGTCCTGCGGTGATCTTGGGAAAGAAAGCCAGGAACGCAGCAAAAATACCGATATTCCGTTCCGGTTGGATTAGGCCAACAGAGATATCCACCAGGTAGCTGATGGTTTGCAGTGTGTAAAATGACAATCCCACCGGGAACAGGATGCTGCCGCTGTCAGTTGAAAGTAACTGATAGAGCAGCGAATCCGGGCTGATCGACTGAACAAAATACTTGAAGAAGACCAGAATGCCAATATTGATCAAAACAGCAGGGAGAAGAATCTGATTCTTTTTCGTCAATTTTTCTGATGCGAGCAGCAGTCCGGCAAGGAAATTCAAAACTGTGCTGACCAACAATATCAGAATTGTCCACCTTCCAACCAGATATAAAAAGGCGTAACTGGCAACCAGGAGAATGATCCATCGATATTTTTGGGGAACCAGGTAGTTAAATAGGCAAAAAAGGAGGATACAGGGAAAAAGGATCAAAGGGTTCAGGTAATCGATTTGCATTAAGCCGGCCTCAAGGAATCTGAGTGACCTGGAATGGCTGAAAGGCTGCCCGGGATCCAGATCAAGTTGTTATTATAACCAACTATGGCGATTATTATGGCTTTATCAGCAAAAAATTACATCAGGTCATTCCGATCGAATCATAAAAGCCACCGCGAAAGGGTGGCTTTTATTTTTTGCATTTTATAGTCGTCCGGTTGCTGAATTACAGCACGGCCAGACTCTGTTTTATTGGATGAAGCATTCGTTGTTTATATCATAGATGCGGTTCTCTCCGGTCTTAGATTCGCTGCCGAAATAGGCAACAAAGTAATAGGAATAACTGCCCTGGTTTACGTAGAGGACAGCCGAATCGCCGTATTCCTGAAGGTAAGCACCACCGGAGGAGGTGAAATAGCCATAGGTATTATCCACGTAGGTTTCCAGTGAAGCCAATACAGAATCAGCATCGTAGAAATCAAATGAATCGATGCTTGCACCGCTGCAAACGTAGCTGTTGGTCATATCGGCGATCTCGCTGTTAAGACTCGAGATCGTAGAATTCTTTGTGGTGATCTCTTTGTTCAGGTCGGCGATTTTGTCATTGGCAGTATCGAGGTCTGAATTCAAATCGCTGATTTCAGAATTTTTTCTCGCGATATCTGCGTTGGCCAGGTTCAGGGCATTGTTCCTGATAAAATACAGCGCCCAACCGGCGATCGATGCCAGCGCCAGAACAGCGACAAGGATGATTAAGACAGTATTTCCTCCAGATTTTTGCGTTGGCGCACCTGGGGCGGGGTAGGATGGATATCCCGAGGAGGGATATTGCTGCGGTATCTGACCCATGGGCTGACCATAGGGCTGTTGACCTTGCGGTGCAGGTTCTTGTGGCGGGTATTGCTGTGCGGGTGGAAATGGTCCTGAAGTCATATTTTCTCCTCTTCTTATTAATGACCGTTCAGAAAATTTTTACTTCTAAACCCCTTTCATTCGGGTTTGGAAATCCATCATATACATACTAATGATACAACTTTTCATGTTATTGGTGAGCATAAAAAGGATGACTCACGCGGTATTGCTTTGTGACTTTCTCCGAGTTTATTGGACCCGTTCTTTTGGAAAAACACTCAAAAATCCCCACTTGGTTTATTGTAAGCCAGGAAGGTAATAAGACGGGACTCTCTCGAAATATTCTCCTGAATAATGGTTATGTAAAGTATACAAATCCATACAGAAATCGTCAAGCAAGAGAAAGTCTTATTTGCACAAATTACCACAAGAATCAACCAAAGGGGTGATTCTTGTGTGTGAATAATCTAGAACATTAATAAACTATCAGATGCTTTCCCGCTGGAGGGTAATCAGGTTTTCTTCCAGAGTAAATTCAAATGACACGACCGAAACATGCTTGTGTCTTGATTTGGCGGCAGCCCTAAAGGAGAAATAAAGGTTGCCAAAAAGTAGTGAGTTGATTTTAAAGCGTGATATTTTTCAAGATTAATGATCTCTGGAGGGAATTTTCCCCCAGCCTCCCTTTCGTAGGACCAGAAGATCGGAAAATACGAACTCCACAAACTATTAGGCAAAGGCGGTTTTGGGATCATTTATCGTGCAATAATTTTGACCTTAAGCCGAGAATATCAAATATTATCAATTGTGGTATTCGGAGAAGTATGCGTATTTATGCGAGGAAGCAACATCGGAAGAATAGCAGTAGGGCGGGTCGCGAATCACATCGTTAAGTACGGATTTGTGGAATATGCTTAAAAACAAACCGCCGACCTCGAAAAAGGTTGGCAGTATCTGTCGGGGCGATAGGATTTGAACCTACGACCTCTCGGTCGTTGTACCAAATCCTTAAAGTCTACACTTTCCGATTATTTAAATGCGTAAAAGTGTGACAATGAAATCGGTATTAACCAAGCGACAGCAGGAAGTTTTGGCCCTTTTGATCAAAGGTGAGACTGAGGCGAATATCGCTTCCATCCTTGGGATCAGTGTCCAGATGGTTTATCGGCATGTTGCTGGGGTGAAAAAGAAAACGAACACAAGAAGTACTGCTGCTGCAGTTTATACAGCGACCAAAGCAGGGTGGGTATAGGTTAGGTTTTCTCCACGTAGTATTTTTATACCAAGTAGTTTATTGTCAATGTAGAAGTAGCAGGCGAATGTCTACTTGTTCACATTTATTGGTAGAGGTGAAAAATGAAAAAGTCGTTTATTGGTATT
>CAYWCH010000034.1:0-7763 GCA_964456715.1 uncultured Anaerolinea sp.
TCGGAGAATTTGACTGGATTGTTGTTCGCATACGCATAGCGATTCAACCCCTGTGTACTTCCCGGCTCGGACACGACTGTATCCGCCTGGATGAACCGCCCCAGGATCGGATCGTACATACGAGCGTTGTAATCCATGAGCCCCAGTGACGGGATGATTTCCTGATTGGTATAGCCGTAATTCGTCTCGTCGATCGTTCCCACATCGGTGCGGACTTCGCCGAATGGTGTATACCGTGTCTCTGAGGTGATCGCTCCGGTATCATCAGTCACCGCGGAGATCGAGCCCAGGTGATCGGTGAGGTAGTAGCCTCGTTCGCCGCCGATGGACAGGCCAACGCTTACTCCCGCGATGGAGTAGTATTGCCTGACCACGGTATTGTCATCCTCATCGGTCTGGACTTCGTACGACCCGCCCATATAGTAATAAGTTGTTAAGGTACTGTCACTGCTGGTATCAGTATATACCTGCTTGACCTTGTTGCCGTCCCCATCATAAGTGAACGCCCAGAGTTTGATCTGGTCGATCAGTGGAAGGGTGTCGCAATCGCCGCTGGTAAGTACCACCCCCATGATGCGATTCTCCGCATTGTACGACTGAATGTATGTTAATCCATCCTCAACGCGGCAGATCATGTTGCCGTTCTCGTCATAGCGATAGCTATTCGTGGTCTGGTTGTTGTTCGCGTCGGTGACCGTGACGCCAGTCACGGCATGTTTATGCGAATCATCGTCGTAGCTGTGTGACTGGTTCACCCACCCGGCTACATGTTTCAGAGTAGGTTCTTCCATGTCCGAATTGGGCAACAAACCTATTCCAGTATTTTGTCGAGGTGCACAAAATAAAGCATCTTAACAATTTCGAATCAACATTAATTTTAAATCACGAAATGGGAAATATTCGCAGAGGAATGTTTGTGACTCATTGTTTGTTCCGATGACATGCTCGTTGGGTGGTAAAAACACATAGTCAGAATTTTTCCAAGACCATTTTAAGAATAAACTCTCGGAATTTGTACCTTCTAGTGTTCCAAGAACTGTGATTGTATCAAATGACTTATTTACATTATAAGTACGATTTTCATAAAATTGAATATGGTTTTGGAGGTTAATGTTAATAATTTGGCGGAACGGATTGCCCGCTAAATCAAAAAGAAGAACTTGATTACTTATATCCCCATTTCCATTATTCTGAATGAGTAAAACTCGATTTTTGGAAAAATCAACAGAAAAAATATCATAATCTCCAGTTTCTTCAAGTAATAGAGAATTTTTTTCTGGCGTTTCAACTTGAATTCGATACACCTCAACCCTTTGAGGATGTGGTGTATCCCAATTTTGATCTTGCATTTCCTGATAACCCAATAATAAATATATATATTGGCTATTCCAGAAATAATTAAAATAAGTTACATCCTCGTTTTCATGTAAAAGATTCGAATAATTAAATTCAAATTGATTGATTAGCTGAGCCTCCTTATTCAAAATTGAAAAATGAATGGATTGATCTTTTCCTTTTTTACTTAACAATAATACATCTTCGTCCATTGCCCATTGAAAAGATATTCCAATATTTTGCCTTATATTCGGAATACAATTTACTTTATTCGAACTTTCGCCATTAATTAAATCTGGAGAATCGATATTTGTCACACCTTGCTTCTTCCTTGTTGTAACAACAAAATTGTTACCACTGTATGACCAAGAAAAAGTATCTGTATCTATGTAATAACCTTCAGTTCTATTAATCAATAAATCTGGAAGATAAATATCTACGCTGCGAAAAGGAAATCTTGTTGAAAAGACTGATAAGTAGCTTTGCTTCGTACGTGTGTCAATTCGAATCGGACAACCAAGCCATTTTTCGTTAGGTGAAATACTTTTACATATTTTTTTATCTAGCAGATTCCATAGCAAAGAAACCTGTAAAAGTGGATTAAGCTCAAGTAAGAGAAAACATAGTATACAAATTCCGCTAATTAAATAGATTGCTTTCTTCATTTTCATATTTTCCTCTACTTACGTATATCAATTACAAGAATTCATTGGTTTACAGTATCGCCACTTTTTCCCTCTGGATCTGTTGATGCTTTGACATAATCATCCCATGAAATAGCAAGTAAAGTAAGCGAGTAGTGTGGGTTCGTATTCTGAACCCACCTTTCCCAGCAACTCATTCAAGGTCAAACCCATTTAACCTGCCTTCAACTCCGCCCACCAATTCTGGACCATGGACCCCTTTTTTTCTTGCGGTCAAGATTAATTCTTATCGTTTATTCTTTATGGTGGGCTCAAGACCGGAACCCACCCTACGCATTGCTAATTTGTATGTGAAGGAAAGCGAGTCAGACTGAAAGGAGCTTCCTTAATCCTTCTTCCAGCGGAGGTAAATCCCGTTCGATGGAGCGCCAAATGATGGGCAAACTGACGCCAAAGTATTCATGTGCCATGATGTTGCGCATGCCGCGCATTTCCAACCAGGCTATATCAGGATATTCCTGCTGGATCTCAAGAGGAATGTTGCCGGCTGCTTCTCCGATTATTTCCAGGTTGCGGATAACCGCATCCATTGTTTTACCATCTTCACTGAATTGCTCGTAGGGCATTCCCCGCGTGTAATCTTTGATTTTCTGTATGCTCCCCAAAATATCTTCAACCCGCATTTTCCAGTTTCGCTCAGGTGACATGGACGGCCTCATTGAGGATTTCAGCCCGCATGCCGGGACGCAGGGCGTCAGCCGTCACAAGGTCCACCGGCCTGCCGGTCAATTCTTCAAGATACAGCTTGAGGCGGATGAATTCAAAGAGCCCCACAGCCCGATCGAACTCCACCAGCATATCGATATCACTCTTTGCAGTCGATTCGCCGCGTGCATATGAACCAAAAATGGAGAGAGAGCTTACTCCATACGCCTGCAGATTGGTCCGATTATTTTTTACCAAGGTCGAAATCGTTTTCAGGTCCATTTTCTTGCTCCATATTAATTATACTCTGTCGGATTAATAATTTTGTAGGAACCCAGCGTCCTGATTGGTTTACACAAGAGAAAACCCTGTGAGCCTGCCATCATCTCCACCTGTCCATTCTGGATCATGGATCACCGCCTTATCAATAGCCGCAGCGTTGCCGTCTTTGATATACTGTGTGAACCTTGAATCCATAATGGTTGAAACCTCCAATTTCAACCGATAACCACCTCTGTATTATAAAATGAACCTGAAAGGGAAATCAACCATGCTCAAATTTGCTAAACTCGATCCCCGTGCCGTGTCTCCCGGCCGCAAGCACCCCGAAGACGCCGGCATCGACGTGTACGCTCTCGAAGCCTGCAGCGTGGCGCCGTTCAGCCACAGAGTGGTCCGCACCGGGGTCACCTTCGACGTCCCCACAGGCACATTTTTGCTGGTCAAACCCAAGGGGCGCAACAACCATCTCACAGGCTCGGGCGTGATCGACGCCGGATACCAGGGCGAGATCCTCATCAAGGTGGTGAATTACTCGTGGCGCCGCCTGCGCATCGCAGCCGGGGAAGCCATTGCCCAGCTTGTGCACCTGCCGGTGATCTGCGACGAGGTGACAGAAGTGGAAGCCGCAAAGGTGCATGCGGTGGTCAGCGCGCGCGCCGGAACGGGTGGGATCCACAAAAATTAGGGAAATTTACCCCTTCTCATGCGTAATTCAGCGGCGAATTAATTTATATCATCTTTACTCCAAATTCTGCGATTAATGCTAAAATTGATGTCGTAAATCCAGAATTACTGATTATTGCATACTGAGGCGGCGAAGACTTCAAGATTTAATTTGGTCGCATCCTCCGCAAGGAGTAGATCTTGAACGAGCCAATTGCGAAACCGGCCTGATGGTCGGTTTCTGTACTTTAATGTTGCTTTTTTTTGTATTTCTTTTTGGAAAATGCTTGAAATTTTCATCAAGTATGGGCCGGAGATATAAGGAGATAGAAAATGAATTCTCGATTGTATAAATTTACCCAATTTGCATTCATCCTTCTTTTTGCATTGAGTCTGACCAAACCAGATCTGGCTTTTGCCCAGGACCTCTCAACGGATACACCGGAACCCGGCGCAACCGAGGTTGTGACCGAAGCTCCGGAACCCACTGAAGCTCCGACCGAAGCTCCCACCGAGGTGGTGGTCACCGAATCACCCGTCGCCGAAACAGCCGCGCCTACCCTAACCGATGAACCCTCCGCCGCCGAAGAGACGGTGGTCACGGATATCCCCACGGATGAGCCGACCGTAGAGGTCACTGCTGAAGTGACCGTGGAAGTCACCGAAGAACCCATTGAAGTGACCGAAACCGCGGCCCCTGAAGAAGAACTGACTGACCTTTCGGAGACTGTGGCAGCCATTGCCGAAGCCGATGCCACCGTGGTGGACGGCGAAGGCGACCCCATGTCCATGGCTGCCGTGGAGACAGAAGAAGCTTTGAACAGCGCTTCCACCTGGTTTGAGGATACGGCTGACCCCACTCATGTGATCGCTTACTATGCCACCCAGGAACAATGTGATGCCTGGGTACCCCCGGCGGGGTACGATAGCGCCACTTGTTATGTAACCGCCAGCCCCGTGCAGGATGCGGTGAGTGACACGCGCTCCGACGGCGGAACGATCTACCTATCCGGTACGAGCGACGAGGCGGTGAAGATCACCAAAGACGTCACCCTTGACGGCGGCGGCGTCACCACCATCACCGTGCCGGTGGAAGTGGAAGACATGACCGGCAACGACGACACCAAGGCCATGATCTACGTCGACGGCACCGAATCGGACGACGGCGTTAGCGTCACCATTATCGGCATCACCATTGATGCCGGCGAGAACAGTTTTGGCCTCGACCCGTTCGTCATGGCAGGCATCCTGGTGGAGAACGCCGATGTGGTCCTGCTGGATTCCACCATCAGCAATTTTGTCTCCAGCGATACCGCGAAAGCAGCCGGGCTGGTACTGGAAGACAGCCACGCCCAGGCAAAGGGCAATGAATTTACCAACGATTCCGCCGGTATTGTGGTGGATGAGAATTCCTCCGTGGAAGGCGAAGACAACGACTTTGGCGGCAACGACGCCCGTGTGGTGGTTGAACCCGGCGGGCAGGTTGACCTGGGTGAGGATGGCGTTTACACCGATGCCGACGACTACACACCGGGCAGCGTGGTTACTTTCAAGGGAGATAACGCCAACAACTCGGGTTACATCCCCGGTGAGACCGTGCATGTGGATGTCACAGGTCCCAACGGCTTCACGGCGTCTTGCGACGCGGTCGTGGACGCGCTGGGGGCATGGAGCTGCCAGATCACGTTGAACATGGATGAAAGCGCCATTGGCGATTACTCTTACACGACCACAAGCTCCGAATCGAACGTGGTCGATAGCGGCAACTTCACCGACGCCCGCCAGATCACAGCCGTTAAACTGAACAATACAGTCATGACCGGATCGAACTCGATCACCGTCGCCACCAGTTCAACCATCAGAATTGATGTAACGGTTTCTACCTACTCAGAATCTGGTGATACCAGCGTGCGTTGGCGGACGACTGGCTACCGCATCAGCACAACTCCTCCGGGTTCGTTTAATTGCTACAATACAGCCAACCATAATAGTGCGGGAAGTTTTACGGAGTGGTTCAATGTGAGAGCCCCTTCAACCGCAGGCACTTATGATCTTTACCTGGTTGCCTATTCGGATAATGGTTGTCAAGACGGCGCCAGCGCAACCTACGAGTTGGAAAACGCGATCGTGGTGATGACCTACGCCACGACGATCACAACGCTCACCTGTTCACCTGGCACTACAGGGGTGAATTATGAAACGATCTGCACTGTTCTTGTAAGGAACATGTCTTCTTCAGCAACACCGGCAGGTACTGTCACATTCACGCACACGAACACCGGAACCTTTACGGCGACGGGTGGCCATACAGACTCCTGCACGCTTTCAGGGTCAGGCCAATCAGCCACTTGTTCGGTAGCATATAAACCTACTGCGTTTAATACTCACACGATTACGGCCAATTACATACCGGATGTCGGTTTCTATGACAGTTCAAATGGAACTTATACAGTTGCCGCGAACAACCGCATCAATGAAACCACCACCGTTGTCTGTGATCCATCCTCCGTGGCCATCGGGGTCGTAACGACCTGCACCATAACAATTCAAAGCGCCGATGGAATCACCACGCCGACCGGAGCAATCCAACTGGTAAGCACGGGCAGCGGCACATTCTCCGGTTCACCGGCCGGAAGATGCACGTTGACAGCCGGAACAGGCGGATCTGCCAGTTGCCAATTGACCTATACACCCTCCTCGCTTGGCACTGGTTTGCACATCATCACTGCTGCTTATTCACAGATCGGCACAAAGTTCAACGTGGTGCCGGATACTTTCGAATTAACTGTATCCACCGCCACCACCCCGACCATCACCTTTACAGACATCCCAACACCCAAGTATCTGGGCGGCAACTTCACAGTGACCGCCACGTCTGATTCTGGCGGCACGATGACATACAGTTATATCAGCGGTCCGTGCGCTCTCGTCAACGCCGATACCGGTGAGTTCAGCAGCAGCGGGATGGGTACCTGCGTGGTCCAGGCCAATGTCGCTGCCAACGGCGGTTATTCTGCCGGCACCAAACAACAGTCGATCACCATTTCAGTGGCCGATCCAATCATCACATTCACTTCAATTCCCTCTCCCACATATTTGGGCGGCAACTTTACGGTAACCGCCACCTCCAATTCGGGTGGGACGATCAGCTACAGCTTCATCAGCGGACCTTGCGCGCTCGTCAATGCCGGCACCGGTGAATTCAGCAGCAGCAGCGCGGGCACCTGCGTTGTCCAGGCTGATGTCACCGCCAACGGCAGCTATGCTGCCGGTTCCAGACAGCAGTCCATCACCATCGCCGGGGCTGCGCCGACCATCACGTTCACCTCCGTGCCATCGCCCACCTACCTTGGCGGCAACTTCACCGTCACTGCCACAGCCAACTCGGGCGGCACGATCAGCTACAGCTTCATCAGCGGTCCATGCGCTCTCGTCAACGCTGATACCGGTGAGTTCAGCAGCAGCGGTGCCGGCACCTGTGTTGTCCAGGCCGATGTAACGGCCAACGGCAGCTACGGCGCGGGCTCCAAACAACAGTCCATCACCATCGCCGGTGCGGCTCCGACCATCACGTTCACCTCTGTGCCGACCCCCACTTACCTGGGCGGCAATTTCACCGTTGCAGCCAGCGCGGATTCGGGTGGAACGATCACCTACGAATACGTCAGTGGACCTTGCAGTTTGGTCAACGGCATCACCGGTGAATTCAGCAGTACCGGCTCGGGCGTCTGTGTGGTCAAAGCAGTCGCGGCCGCCATTGGTAACTACGTCGCGGGTTCCAAAGAACAATCTGTGAATATTTCTGTCGCCGCACCAACAATCACGTTCACCTCTGTGCCCACTCCCACTTACATGGACGGTAACTTCACCGTCGCAGCCAGCGCGGATTCGGGTGGAACGATCACCTACAGCTACGTAAGCGGACCCTGCTCATTGGTCGATGCTGATGCTGGTGAATTTGCCAGTACCGGCGCCGGCACCTGTGTGGTACAGGCCAACGCGGCTGCCAGCGGCAGCTACGGCGCAGGCTCACAAACCCGGGATGTTGAAATCGCTCAGGCTGCGGCTGCCATCACTTTTGCCGCGGCGCCAACCCCTGAATTCTCCGACGGATCCTTCTCGGTAAGCGCGACC
>CAYWCH010000034.1:7773-12929 GCA_964456715.1 uncultured Anaerolinea sp.
CCACCAACTCGGATGACGTGATCGAATACAGCTACGTCAGCGGTCCATGCAGTCTCGCCGATTCTGCCGCCGGCAGTTTTGATATCCTCGGCGCCGGAGATTGTGTGGTGCAGGCCTCCGTGGATGAAACGACCAATTTCACCTCCGCGTCTGAAACCCAGACCGTAACCATCGCCAAATCGGATGCGACGGTCACCTTCGATGTGGCTCCAACCCCCGCTTACCTGGGCGGCAACTTCTTTGCCTCGGCCAGCTCCGACTCTGAAGCTGCGATCACTTACGAGGTCGTTACCGGTTCGTGCTCACTCGTTGACGGGGACACCGGCGAGTTTGCCAGCACTGGCGCGGGCAACTGCGTGGTGAGAGCCAGCGCCGCCGAAACTGCTGATTACTTCAGCGCTTCTGAAACCCAAACCATCACCATCGCCAGGGCCGATGCCGTTGTCACCTTTGATGCGGCTCCAGCCCCCACCTACCTGGGCGGCAGCTTCTTCGCTTCAGCCGATACCACCTCCGATGGTGCACTCAGCTACAGCGTCGACAGCGGTCCTTGCTCACTTGTTGATGCGGACACCGGCGAGTTCGCCAGCACCGGCGCGGGCGACTGCGTGGTGAGAGCCACCTCCGCTGAGACCGATGACTATAACAGTGCTTCTGAAACCCAGACCATCTCGATAGCCAAAGCGACCCCGACCGTTGTGTTCGACGCGGCGCCGTCTCCGGTTTACCTGGGAGGTGATTTCTTTGCCAGTGCTTCATCGGGTTCTGATGGAACCATCAGCTACGACTATGTCAGCGGCCCGTGCAGCCTGGTGAACGGCAGCACCGGTGAATTTGCCAGTACCGGCGCCGGCGACTGCGTGGTGAGAGCCACCGTTGCCGCGACGGATGATTTCGAGTCTGCGTCCGATACCCAGACCATCAGCATCGATCCTGCGGATCCCACCATCACCTTTGACCCGGCTCCGACCGCCACCTACGGCAGCAACTTCACCGTGGCGGCAATCACAAACTCCACCAGCGATCTGGCTTACCAGAAGGTCAGCGGACCCTGCACCCAGGTCTCTGGCGGCACTTTCACACCCACCGGTGTCGGTGATTGTGTCATCGAAGCCTACACCAACGCTGTTACCAACTTCAACGCCGGCGCCGAACAGATCACGGTCACCATCGATCCGCTTGTACTCACTGTCACGGTGACGCCAGACCAGTCCAAGGTTTACGGCAACGCCGAACCGGCGCTGCTGTACACCTACGAGCCTGCGCTCGTCTACGGTGATTCATTCACCGGCAGCCTGGCCAGAACCGGCGGCGAGGATGTGGGCATCTACGCCATCACCCAGGGGACGCTCACAGCCGGAGATAACTACGACATCACCTTTGTGGATGCCAATTTCTCGATCACTGCCCGTCCGATCACCGTTACAGCAGTGGCTGCTTCGAAGATGTTTGGTCAGGCCGACCCGGTCTTCACCTACAACATCACCAGCGGCAGCCTGGTGGCGGGCGACAGCTTCACCGGTGCTCTCACGCGCGTTGCGGGTGAGGATTTGGGTACTTACAGCATCACCCAGGGCAGCCTGGCGCTTTCGGCCAACTATGACCTCACCGTCATCGGCGCCACCTTCACGATCATGCCCTGGCCTTACAAAGACAGTGACGGCGACAGTTATGGCGACAATACCGACAACTGCCCGGTCGTCTACAACCCCGACCAGTCTGACTATGATAATGACGGCGTTGGCGATCTGTGCGACCCGACCCCGTATGGCAACATTGCGGCGGTTATCGTCCCGATCACCGGTAGTGAACCGGTTGACCTGAGCTGCGACGCGGCCACCATCATCCGGATGCCGAATGGCAACTTCATCACCGCTCCGGCCGAGCTTTGCGAGATGCAGGGCATCCTCACCCAGGAGTTCGAGGAATCACTTCCCGCCGAACTGCCCGAGGGTGCCTTCGTGGATGCTTTCAGTTTCAACCTGCTGAACGGTGAGGCGCTCGAAACCAACCTGCCCGCCAACACGCACGTGAAGTATGATTTCAACATCCCCGCGAACCTGCTCGACCAGACCTTCGTTGTCTACTACTGGGATACAAGCGCCAAAGACGGCGCCGGTGATTGGGTGGCCCTGCCCGCTTACACCGAAAAAGACGGCAAATCGGTGGTTTCGATGCTTTATCCCGATCAGCCGGAAGACACCCGCACCATCTTCAGCGGTGTGCGCCTGGTGAACGACCACTATGTTGAGTTCGAAGTCAACTTCAGCGGCTTGTTCGTCGTCGTTGCCAAATAAGCTGAGTACAATGTTCTGTAGGGGCGGGTCTATGACCCGCCCTTTTTCGTTTTTCATATTATGGATTTCCGGTTTCCGATCTTGAAACCGGAAATCTACTTTTGATCTGTCCTTTATTTTGGGGAATGGGCAGGGGAGAGCTGAACCCCGGAAACTTTTTTGGTCAAGTTTTCGTCTATTCTTCGCGAAATGGGTTCATTTGGTGTGGACTCTCCATGCAAGATGGATGCCGCGTTGCGTATAGCCCGCTAACAAAAGCGTATAGTCAGCGGTTATAATTTCATCTATAATGGTTAAGGTGGATTTGGCTCTATCGGAGGATGTTATGGCGAAGAAAAAACTGTTTATCTCGGTATTGATCTCGTTGATCTTGATCACAGGATGCGTGCCAACAGCGGCGAACCCGACTGTTGCCATCCCGACGATTGACCTTTCGACCGCCACGAATACCCCCGAGCCACAGGTGATCGTTGTGACAGCAACCCCTGAATCTCCGACCGAGACCGCGGTGCAGTTGGCTACCCCAACTTCAGATGGAATGGCCGGTGCGGTCACCATGGAGGGCCTTGTCCTGAGTGAAACCCCATCATCCTTGGGCATCACCATCACCAAGATCGAAGACATGGGCAACGGTCGCGCCATGGTCTATTGGGCGGCGAACGGTGATTTCCCCTCCGGCTTCCAGGTGGTTTGGTCGAGCACCAACCAGATGCCAACCTACCCGCAGGATAAGAACGCCTACTACGGCGATCCGGCTGCCCGCACTGCCATTATTACCGGAGATGTGGGTAAGATCTATTATGTGCGCGTCTGTCGCGTGGTTGGTAATGATTGCGACATGTACAGCAACCTGGGAATTTTTGCTTTGTTCCCCGGGACCCCAACCCCCACGCTCAACCTTCCCGCCGGCACCAAAACAGCGGTGGCTAATTCAGGCGCTGGAGGCGGTACCGCCGGCGCCGGCGGCAGCGGCGGCAATACTTCATATAACGCGTTGGGTACCCCCGTCAGTGCCACCACTGTGATTGTGATCGACATAGTAAAGGATGCCGGGACAGGCAAAGCCTACATTCAATGGACTTCTTCCGCTGATTCCGCAGATGGATTCGGAATCGCGATGTCAAAGACCGATAAAACACCTACATATAAAGAAAATCGCTATTTCTATATTAAAGACGGTAAAACCCGGTCGGCATATGTCGACGGTGTGACCGGTGAAAGTTACTACATCAGGGTTTGCCGTGTGGTGGGCAAGACCTGCGATGTATATTCCGCTGCTGTGAAATTTACCTTTGCCGGCAAGACACCCACACCCACACCCAAAGCTGCCACGCCAGACGGTTCGACTATCACCATCAGCGGATTCAGCGATGTGTCCACTGGTCAAGCTACCCTGTCGTGGACGCGCAGCGGTGTGTTCAATGATGGCTTCAGGATCATGTATTCCGACACCAACACCACCCCGACCATCAGCGATACGACCACCGCGGCAGCCAGCGGCGCCACCTCAGCCACGGTCTACGGTATCCCCGGCGTCACCTATTACTTCAGGGTCTGCAAACTTGTCGGCAGCAGTTGTACCATTTATTCATCGGTTGCCGATTACTACTTTGAAGCCGAGATCGCCCTTTCACCGGCCAGCGGAGACGGTCTGGTCAGCCTCAACTGGACCAACTCCGGCTCGGACCCCGCCAGCGGATACGCCATCCTACGCGCCGCCGGTACCACCGATCCGTACGGCACGGCCTGGTACGACACAGTGGGCAATACCACGCTGGCATTCGATGACAGCACTGTGACCAACGGGTACACCTACACTTACCGTGTCTGCGGCTATGACGGCACTGATCTGACTTCCTGCTCGCTGCCGCAGACGATCACTTATACAGATACAGTAGTACCCTGATAGTTATTAGATTCAATTGTTTTTTCAGGGAAATCATGTAAGGGCACAGTGAGCTGTGCCCTTACCTTTTTAATGCGTGGCGCGGTAGCGGGTATTGCCAAGCGGGATCACGTTAATGACCGGCTCCTCGTAAGGATGCATGTTGCGCACGGCCTGGATGGTCTCCACCAGGAATTGCTCGCGGCAGTTGACCTCCACCTTGCACTCGCTGCCCATGAAGAGCTGCCCTACTTCTCCAACCGCAGGGTTGGCGCCCTCCAGCGGACGGTACGTGCCCTGCACCGCGGTGATCGAGGTGCAGTGGTCGTAATTGCCGATCTCTCCGGCGTGGGTTCTGGCCAGGGTTTCGAGCAACTCATCCACATTTTCGGCCGGGATGTAGATTTCCAGTTTGAAGAACGGGGTTACCAGCATGGCATTTCCTCCGATTCGGAACTTGTCTTCCAATCATACGTGTTCTCTGCGAGTTTCGCAAGAATGGCATCGATTGCTTCATGTTTGATTCCCCTCTCCAATTCACTGGAGAAGGGGCAGGGAAAGAGGTGATTTTCTACTCCTTGGAGACCAGAAAATAATTAGCCTGTTCGCTAGAATAGCGTTGATTGCTATACGATTAATTCGCCTCTCCAATTTATTGGAGAGGGGGTAGGGGGTGAGGAGTTTTTCTTACATTTCCATTGACAGGTGGATAACCGATTTCCACGGGATACCGACTTATTCCTTTGATAATGAAAAACGTCCTTTCTGTGAGGAAAGGACGTTCGATTTTAAGGATAAGACCCGTTCAGCCAGTCGGATGGGTCCACCTGCACACTGCCGACGATGACCTCGAAGTGCAGATGCGGCCCGTTCACGCGGCCGGTGTCGCCGATGAGGCCGATCTGGTCGCCGGCTTTCACCGTCTGTCCGACGGTCACGTCGATCTCGGATTGGTGATAATAGCCGGAGTATAC
>CAYWCH010000034.1:12939-14805 GCA_964456715.1 uncultured Anaerolinea sp.
CG
Organism: uncultured Anaerolinea sp.; assembly: GCA_964456715.1. Taxonomy (GTDB): domain Bacteria; phylum Chloroflexota; class Anaerolineae; order Anaerolineales; family Anaerolineaceae; genus UBA6107. The sequence goes on from CAYWCH010000034.1 coordinate 12,942, forward strand.
AGATGATGGTGGCATTGCCCCTCACCGTGAGTGGCCCGGTAAACACCACCACGCCGTCTGCCGCGGCAAAGATGGGGGTGCCGATCGCGCCGCAAAAATCGATGCCGGTATGGTAGTAAATAAAATCGCTGCCGTTATAAGACCGCAGCAGGCCAAAGGTGGAAACCTTGCAGTTGGGGGTGGAAGTGACCGGAGCGAAAGCGCCGTTCCACAGTTTGTCCGGTGTGGCTTCCGCCACTTCTTGCATCAGAAAATCCAATTCGGGTTGAGTGACGGCGGGGTCCAAAAATTCGTCCTTCACCTGCAATTGCGCGTCATAACCGTAGCCGGCCTCGTAGACCAGCAGGCGCTGTTGGATCGAAAATGACCTGCCGTCCGAAGTGCTGCTGGTGAGGATCACATCGGCGAGATCGGCAATGGTGGAATACTTCGCGTTGGTGGAGGTGATCCCGTCCATGCGCTCCACACCCTGCAGCGCAACAAGTGAATCGCTGCCGTTGTCGAAGAAGTGCAGGGGATGGCCGAGCAGGGTGCCGGTGAGGTTGCCGGATGCGCTGCCGGTGGCGCTGAATTGCGATGTCTTGCCCTGTGTCAGGCGGACGCTGTCGAAAGCGGTAACCCCGGGCAGGATCTCGCCGCCGCCGTTCTCGGAGGGCAGATAGATGGTGTCGTTGGCGAGCAGCCGCCAGGTGCCGCCCAGGTGGTTGGTGTTGTCTGCCGTCCAGGGGTTGACGTCGTTGATCGCTGCCAGTTCCAGGCTGGACATGCCTTCGGTGGCGGGCACGCGTTTGCGGGAGGCCGATTGGTCGGTGAGCACGAACATGTGCTGATCCACGTAAATGGCGTCCGCGCTGGTGAGAAAATTGATGCGCTGGAAAACGGTCGTGTTCGAGCCGGTCTGACGCGCCAGGCTTGTGGGCGTGTCACCCAGGCCAACCGTGATGCGCGTGATCTCCCCGCTGAGATCTTCGAAACCGGGGATCACCAGCCGGCGCCCCGGAACGACCATATTGGGATCGGTGATGTAGTTATAAGTTGCCAGCCGGTAAGTGGTGGTGTGGAAATACCCGGCAATGATCGAGAGTGATTCTCCTTTTTGCACGGTGTACGTGGGGCCGGTGTATTGCGCCTGCACCTGCGTGGGCAGAAAGAAGGGCAGCACAAAGGCGAGACCCATCAACAAGCGGGTGAATTTACCGGTCAGTTTCATGGTCGATATTATACGCCAAATAGAAGTGCAGATATCAGGTAATCCGGCATTAAGATCAACTGTAAGGGCACGGCGCGCCGTGCCCGCAAAATGGATTTCAAAACCACCTTGATCGTAACCAGTAGGGGCGTATTGTAATACGCCCCTACACATGGAATCGGAAATCAAACGCGGACAACCCAAACAACTGTAGGGGCACGATACCTAGTACCCGTCAGGGTATATCGTGCCCCTACAGTATGTATGTAAGAATTGCACGCTCGTAGCCAAAGAAAAAATTTTACCCCCCGCTGACCGCGGCTTCCCAGAAGCTTTGATCTTCTTTACCCAACGCCCACATCGACCAGCCGCCGAGCGCGTACTGCTTCACCAGCGCCGCCTTGGCACGGATGGATGCGTCGTTCTCGTACCACACCGTATGGGTCAGACCGTCTTCCGTGAACATGACCCACGGGGACTGCGCTGCCTCATCCCAACCACTCTCCGCGCCGGATTTCTGCAGCAGAGCGGGGAACTCGACCCAGCGGAAATCTCGTGACGATCCGTCCGAGATCCAATCATAGCCGTAAGCCGGGTAGCCGATCAGCAGCCTGGACGCGTCCACCTGGCTGACCGAATACTGCACTGTCTGCTCCACCCAGTCCGCCCCCGAGA
>CAYWCH010000035.1:0-13202 GCA_964456715.1 uncultured Anaerolinea sp.
CTGAAGCCAAACACGAGTGGGACATAAACAGCATCGCTATGGTGGTGATCGTGGAAAGCGCACTCGGCATCGTCAACCTGGCAACGATTTGCCGGATGACGGAGTCCTGTCCGCGTTTCCAGGGGATCGTCTTCGGTGCGGAAGATTTTACTGCAGACGTGGGTGCCACCCGCACGACCGAAGGCAGTGAATTACTTTACGCCCGCAGCGCGGTCGTCACCCATTGCGCGGCGTATGGTTTGCAGGCCATTGATCTGGTAACCGTGAATTTTAAGGATATGGATTCATTAGAGCGCGAATCGACCCGCGGCGCTCAGATGGGTTATATCGGCAAACAGGTCATCTATCCTGCCCAGGTGGAACCGGTACAGCGCATTTTCACCCCTTCCGCTGAAGAGGTTGAGAGAGCCAGGTTGATCCTGGAACAGGCCAGGGAATACGCAAAAGAGGGGAAGGGAGCGTTCGCCGTGGGCGAAGAAATGGTGGATATGCCCGTCATCAAGCGCGCGGAACTCGTCCTGGCCAGGGCGGGAATTTCAGAAACCAGAAAAATTTGTTCATTCCGGTCGATAGGGTTGTATTCGGATTGGTTCGGGCTTTGCTCCGGCAATCTCGAAACGGAAGTCGCAGGCACCGAGGTGGATGATATCTCCGCTCACCAGACGCGTTCCCTGTGATGTTACCGGGTCGTAGTTCACCCAGGTCCCAGCTGCGGAACCGCGGTCGGTGATATGGTAATTTCGCGAGGAATCCACCGTGATTTCGGCATGGATGGGGGATACGGTCGGAGCGTCCAACGCGACGGCACAGCGGGTGGGGTCGCTGCCCAACAGTGTGCTTTTCTCTGTGATTTGAAAAACCGTATCGCCGGGAAGGTCACTTTCGCCTCCGCCCAGGAAGTGCAGTTTGACCGCTGAGGCTCGTCTGGTCTGCGGATGGGTGTCGGAAGCCGGTGCGGATTTCTCAACGATCGACGCGATTGGGTGGAGACGCTTTTTCCGGGATTGGGCAGTCGGGGCGCGCAGACGCAGCCGGATAAAGAGATAGATCAGCCCTGCTCCAGCCAGGACCAGGAAAGCAACAACAGCGAAAGTTTGTGCGTCGATCTGCTTGATGAACCGTCCGATCACGCCGAGCGGTTTTTCCTTGACGTCGATCGAAACCGGCAGCTCGATCGTGGAAGCGGTGAATCCCGCCACATCGGTCACTTTCACCTGAATCAGATGCGTGCCGCTCTCTGAATATGAGGTCAGATTCCACTTGAATTCGGTAAACGGTTCGGCGGTGTTTTCCGCGACCATTGTGCCATCCACATACAGCTCCGCAGTTTTCAATGTGCGGGCATGACCGTCCGGAAATTCCAGCATAAACTTGATCGTTTGCTGGTTGGGGACCAGCGACCATTTTCGCGTGTCAGGATCCTGGTTCCAGGTGCGGGTGATGGTCGAAGGGGGAGTAAGCAGAATCGGGTTGGGGGCCAAGGCTTTCAGATCAAAATTCACCTTGGCTGAACTACCCTGAAAATCGGTCTGATCGATACGGATTGCGAGCGTATATGTGCCCGATTCATGCAAAGAGGTGGTATATGTGACTTGATACTCGAAGCGGATCGGTTCCAGATAAGAAGCAATCTCCGGCAGGGTTTCAGCACCGGAAAAGATGAAGAAAGAACCACCGGTATCAGCTGCCATTTGCTGGAGAACACCGGCAGCTTCTTCCGAACTGTGGCTTTGAGGGCCAACCAGCCAGATAAACAGGCGGATATCCTTGTCGGCCGCGCGGACAGCAAAATCCATCAACCCGGTCAACTGGTCCTTACCGGGCAGAGGAGTGATCATAAAAAGAATCTTGGTTTTGCCATCTGTAATCGATGAAAACTTATCCAGCGAAAGCGTCAGGCAATTCAGATTGGAAGTTGCTGATTTCAGTTCGGGTTGATATGCATCAATAGCATCCACCCATTGTGAGGGGGTGGTTAATTGGTCTGCCACTGTGCCGTCGTTATTGATTATCGAAAAGTCATCCACTGTTGTGATCGATTGATCGACCGCCCAGGTGGTCCAGACTTCTTTCATCCGATCGAAGCGGGTGATACCGGCGTAAGAATTGCCAAGCGTCGGGCTTTCGTTCACCGCCAGAACAATATGCGCGCCGGGTTCGATCAATTGTAGATCGTTAACCTTGACTTCCTCATCGTTCTCGAAGACATGCACACCCGCCCGAGTCACCGTGTCAATAAAAACCCCATCCGTATCGAATGGCCAGAAAGTGAAGCTGATTATTGGGTATTTTTTGGTGTTGATTGCCGAAACATCAATGCGGCGTTGGTCTACTGCACCAACCGGGCTGACACGCAACGCAGAAAAAACCAGCAGCAGGCTGGTCAATATCCAGACGAAGCGTGGAAATGGAAAACGTCTACGCATACACCGCTATTGTATGCCACTTTGTAGAAAAAATACCGGGATTTACTCCCATTCAATGGTGGCGGGGGGTTTGTTGGTGATATCGTAAACCACGCGGTTGACTCCGGCCACTTCGTTGACGATGCGGTTGGAAACTTGTTTGAGAAGTTCAGTTGGGAGATCGGTCCAATCGGCGGTCATGAAATCATCTGTGCTGACGGCTCGCAGCGCAATGGTCTCCTGGTAGGTGCGCTGATCGCCCATTACCCCCACGCTCTGCACCGGCAGCAGCACAGCGAAAGCCTGGGAAACCATATTCGTTTTTTCCGGGTTGGGTTTGCCGAGCAGACCGGCCGCACTGAGCGCGGATGTGAAGATGGCGTCCGCTTGGCGCAACCGCTCCACCCGCTCTCGCGTGATCTCACCCAGGCAGCGCACTGCCAGACCTGGTCCCGGGAAGGGTTGGCGCCACACCAGTTCGGCGGGCAGTCCGAGCGCTTCGCCAATAACACGCACTTCATCTTTAAAGAGGTCACGCAGAGGTTCGACCAGTTTGAATTTCATCGCTTCAGGTAGACCGCCCACATTATGATGCGATTTGATCCGTTCCGCTTTGCCAAAGGCAGTACAAGAAGATTCAACCACATCGGGGTAAATGGTGCCCTGCACCAGGAACGGAGGTTGCCCTACTTTCAACGCCTGTTTTTCAAACAGACGGATGAACAATTCACCGATCACTTTACGTTTTCTTTCAGGCTCGATCACGCCTTGAAGCGCAGAGAAATATTCTTCGCTGGCATCGATGGTGGTCAGGTCCATATCGAGCGCGTCGGTGAAAGCGGCAAACACCTGTTCGCGCTCGTTTTGGCGCAGCAGTCCGGTATCGATGAACACGGTCGAAAGCTGCGGACCCACCGCGCGACTCACCAGCGCCGTGGCCACACTTGAATCCACCCCGCCGCTGACGGCAGAGATCACGGCTTGATCGCCCACCTGGCTGCGGATGGTTTGAATGGAATGTTCGATGATGTTTTGAGGCGTCCATTCCGCTTTACATCCGCAGATCCCCAACACAAAATTGGAGAGGATCTGCATGCCGTGCTGCGTGTGGCGCACCTCGGGGTGGAATTGGACACCGTAATATTTTCGCCCCTCGTCATACATGGCTGCCAACGGACTGTTGCTGCTTGCAGCCAGTTTGGTAAAGCCGTCCGGCAGGCCATCGATGTGGTCACCATGCGACATCCACACCGTCTGGGGGATGGCCGGCACAAGGGGGTTTTCACAGCAGACTGATATCTCGGCCAGCCCGTATTCACGCGACGGAGCGGCGATCACCCGACCGCCGAGAGCGATGGCCATAGCTTGCATCCCGTAGCATATGCCAAGGATCGGTAATTTACTTTCAACCAGATAAGGCGCCAGAAACGGCGCGTCTTTACCGTACGCGGATGAAGGTCCGCCCGAGAGGATGACCCCGCGCGGAGTCAGTGCCAGCACCTTTTCAGCGGGAGCGTCCCAGGCGAAGATCTCGCAATAGACGTGGAGATCTCGGATGCGGCGGGCGATCAGCTGGGTGTATTGAGAGCCAAAATCGAGAACGGCGATCGAATCCATCATAGCGGGTAAGCTACTCCTCGAAAGCGAGTTGTTGATTATCCATGCTCTTGATACGCACCAGTGAAATCACAGGTACGTTCAAATACTCAAGGGCCTCGCGGCCGCCTTCAAACGTTTTTTCGATCAAAGTACCCACGCCCACGATCGTCGCGCCGGCAGCTTCTGCCAGGCGGACCAAACCAAGGATGGTGGCGCCGGAAGCCAGGAAATCGTCGATGATGAGAACCCTTTCACCCGGTTTGAGGTATTCTGGTGAAACGATCAGGTCGACCATGTTGCCCTTGGTGTGCGATGGTGCCGTGGTGAGGAAGACCGTTTCGGGCATGGTAATGGGGCGGGTCTTACGGGCATAAACAACCGGCAGATGCATGTGATAACCCGTCATCAGTGCTGGTGCGATCCCCGAGATCTCGGCGGTGAGAATGCGCGTGGCTTTGATTTCGGTGAAACTCTCGGCAAACTCCTTGCCGCAGGCATCCATGATGGCCGGATCGACCTGGTGGTTGATCAGGCTGTCGATCTTTAAAATACCATTGCCAAGGATCTTGCCCTCGGCGGCAATCCTTTTCTTCAATAACTCCATTTATTCCTCCGCGTGGCTTGTATAGACAATTTTATTATGCTTTAAAGAATTGGGGTAGAGAAATGCAGCGAATATTGAAAAATTTAAGAATATGCCTGCTCACCCTTCGGTGAACAGGCGGAAATAATTACAAACAGATCAGACAGAGCGGTTTTTCCACAGCGCGTTGTAAGCAATGATGGCCACAGCTACGTAAGCACAAGTTTTCGGGGTCATCAGTATTCCCACCAATGGATAACGCTGGGCAAAGAGGATGACCGGGGCATAGAACGCGAACGAGGGCACGATGCTCCAGCCGATCCATTTGAAAGTGCGGTCATTGATTTTGCAGGCGGAAGAGATACAGGCCGATCACGCCGAGCCCCTGGATGACCAGGAAGCCATTACGAAAAAACTGGCAGTCTGCGGGATGGTGAAGCTGCCCCAGTCATTGGCGGGCAGTGCCATGAAGACCAGACGAACAACCCCGACGGCCAACAGGAACCAGATCGGGGTTGACAGGGTGCATTTTTAAGTGTGTTAGAATAAAAATCACTATGTCAGAATTCAGTTTGATTTTGGCTTCCAATTCACCCCGGCGCAAAGAGCTGTTGGATCTGCTTGGCATCGAATTTTCGGTGAGCCCGGCGGATGTGGATGAGACGGAAGGAATCACCGAAGACCCCAAAGCTTACGTGCAGCGCCTGGCAATGACTAAGGCCCGCAAGATGTCGGGTTCTGCCGGTTTCAAGCAAATTATCCTGGCCGCCGACACTACTGTCACAGATGGTAAGGCGATTCTGGGCAAACCGGTGGACAAAGCGCAAGCATGGTTCATGCTGCAAAAACTACGGGGACGTGTCCATTTTGTTCACACGGCGATCGTTTTACTTTCACCGGCCAGCGGACGGACCGCAACGGACTTGTGCACCTCGCGGGTACGCATGCGGGTCTATTCTGATGAGGAGATCGAGGCTTACATTAAAACGGGTGACCCCAAAGACAAGGCCGGTGCATACGCGATCCAGAATGAAGAGTTCAACCCGGTGGACCAGTTCAAGGGCTGCTTCGCCAGTGTGATGGGTTTACCCCTTTGCCACATCGAGCGGAACCTCAGACGCATGGGATATGGAGATCGGAAAGAGCTTCCCTTTCGCTGTCAGCAGAAGCTCTCCTATAATTGTCCGATCTATCAACGCATTCTCAACGGGGAAGATGTCGGATAACTACCGGCTGAAGTCCGGGAGGAAACAATGAATATCAAAAAGATCATCATCTTTTTTTTGCTGCTTCTCATGGTCACATCGTGCACCGGCAAGGGAATTGAGAGCGGAGGATTACCCACCCCGGTGGTGAACACCACCAGTACTCCAGACGTAACAGTAACTGTCAAGGAATTCCTCAATAAATGGAAGGCAGCGGATTATTCAGGGATGTATGCCCTGCTGGCACAAACCAGCAAGGATGCCATCTCGGAAACCGATTTCACCAAGAAATACACCGATGCTGCAAACAGCCTGACAATGACGGGCTTCGAGTATGGGATCACATCTTCATATACAAGCACTGCTTCAGCAAATGTTGGTTACCAGGTGAATTTTGCGACCAGTCTGTTCGGTCTCATTCAGAATCAAATGGAAATGAACCTGGTGTTGGAGAATTACACCTGGAAGATCCAATGGGATAGCGGCCTGATCATGAAGGAATTGGCAGGCGGCAATACGTTGCTGCTGAACATCACCCATCCCAGCCGCGGAGATATTCTGGACCGCAATGGTGATTACCTGGTGACCCAAACGGATGCGGTTGCTCTTGGTATTGACCCGGCCAATGTTTCCAGCAACAGCATATCTTTGCTTATCCAGCAATTGGCTGAGATGACCAAAAAACCGATCAACGTGGTCGAGCAGCTTTACCGGGATGGAGCAAACAACGGCGAAGCATATATCGCTGTGGGCGAGGTGTCGAAAGAAGTCTACGACAAATACGCCACCACCATGGAAAACATCCCAGGTTTTGTTATGAACGAATACAACTCCCGCTACTACTATGCCGGCGGAGTGGCATCGCAGGTGATCGGCTACACCCTCAGCATCTCTGCGGAGAATTATGACTATTATCGCAAGCTTGGTTATGCCGGCGATGAAAAGGTGGGAACGGCAGGGATCGAGAAATGGGGTGAACAATACCTGGCTGGGATTCCGCAGGCCGATCTTTATGTGATGGCCCCGGACGGTACCACGGTTACCCGGCTGCTGCATGTTGACCCGCAGGCTGCCAGTAACATCAATACCACCATCGACAAAAACCTGCAGATCCTGGTGCAGAAAGCTCTGCTCGGTTTTAAAGGCGCCGCTATCGTGATGGATGTGAAAACCGGACAGATCCTGGCAATGGTCTCCTCTCCGGCTTACGACCCCAACTTGTTCCAGACCGAGAATTACAACAGCCAGTGGCTGTTGAACAACCTGATCAATGATACCGATCTGCCCATGTGGAACCGGGCTGCTCAATCTTCTTACCCGCTGGGTTCAGTATTCAAAGTCATCACCATGTCCGCAGCATTGGAATCAGGACTCTATAAGCCAGATACCATTTACAACTGCACCAGCCAGTGGACAGAACTGGGCGTGCCATACAATGACTGGACTTATGACAAAGGGCTGCCCCCATCAGGTGAAGTAACGCTGATCCAGGGACTGATGCGTTCGTGCAATCCGTATTTTTACCATATCGGGCTTGACCTCTTCCGCAATAAAAGCGGCACCTATCTTGCGGATATGGCCCGCGGTTTCGGACTTGGATCCCCAACCGGTATCGACGCGGTGGCGGAAGATTCCGGCGCGATCAACGATCCGGCGGACGATGGCGCAGCTTCACAAATGGGCATTGGCCAGGGCGACATGCTGGTCACGCCGCTGCAGGTGGTTGATTTCATCGCAGCCATTGCCAACGGCGGCACCCTGTACCGACCGCAAATCATCCAGAGTGTGATGGATGTCAATGGAAACACTGTCGTACAGTTTGACCCCGAAGTACGGGGCACACTGCCGATCTCGCAGGCCACCCTCGAAGCGGTACGCGAGGGCATGTGGGACGTGGTCAACAACTCGAAAGGCACCGCCTATTCCAAGTTCCTTGGTCTAAACATCGCTGTATATGGAAAGACCGGAACGGCAACCACATCTGTCGAAGATCCGCACTCCTGGTTCGCCGGTTTCACAGCGGAAAACCGCACCGATCTACCCGATATTGCTGTGGTGGTGGTGCTCGAAAACATGGGTGATGGTTCAGCCTACGCGGCTCCAGTTTTCCGCCGCATCGTTGAAGATTACTTCTACGGCGCTCCGCAGGCAGTGTATCCGTGGGAGCTTACCTACTACTACACCAAGACGCCAACCCCCGAGGAAGAAACAGCGACTCCATGACAGAGTCTGAACTGACAGGCAGAGTCGTCCGCTGCCAATCGGGTTTCTTTACGATCCGGGTAGGCGAGCGGATCATCACCTGCGGAATTCGCGGCAAACTCAAACGCCGTAAGATCCAGGGTGACATCCTTGCGATCGGTGATGAGGTTGTGATCACCGTGCTGCAAGACGGCAGTGGGGTGATCGAAGAGATCCTGCCGCGCCACTCCCAGCTTGTGCGTCTCGACCCCACACCGCGCGGCGATTATTGCCAGATCCTGCTTTCCAATGCTGATCAGATCATGCCGGTTTTCGCCTGCGCCAATCCGGAACCTCATTTAAGAATGCTCGACCGCTTTTTGGTGATTGCTGAAAAACAGCGCCTGAAAGCGGTCGTGGTGGTTAATAAGATCGATTTACTCGGTCTTGAAAAAGCCAGGCAAATGTTCGCGATTTACCCCAAACTGGGCTACCCTGTTATCTTCACATCAGCGAAAGAGGGGGTGGGTGTGGAGGAATTGCGCGAGGCTCTGAATGGAAAGATTTCCGCGCTGACTGGACCCTCCGGTGTTGGCAAATCGAGCTTACTCAACGCGTTGCAGCCTGGGTTGGGGGTGGCTGTAAACGAGATCGGCGCTGCCACAAACAGGGGCAAGCATACGACGGTGGTCCGTGAAATTTTTCCTCTCACGGGCGGCGGCTTCGTGGCCGACCTGCCAGGGCTTCGCAGACTGTCGCTCTGGGACACCCAACCCGAAGAGCTGGATGGATATTTTCCGGAGCTCAAAGACCTGGTATCTGATTGTCAGTTCAACGATTGCACTCACCGCCACGAACCGGGCTGCGCGATACTGCAGGCTGTCGCAGACGGCAGGGTGGATCCGGCCAGGTATGAATCGTATAAGAGATTAAGATTTGGTGAATAATCCCTTAAACTACCCATAAAAGATTAAGAGTTTACTCATTTTTGAACTCCAAACTGCATGATTAAAAACACTTACTTGTTGACATCGAGAATTATTAGAGTTAATATATAGTAACGTGGGGCAGGTAATCGGGCTTGCCTCCGTGTACCTTTTTTGAAAGACAATAATCCGCGCCAATAAGGATTATGCCTTGCATATGCACAGGCAACGTCTTTCGTATCATCCAATTCCTTGAGGAGGAGACATGAAGCAAAAGCGTTTCTATGTAGTACTTAGTGTTTTGATTCTTGTAAGTATGCTTCTTGCAAGCTGCAAACCGGCGACCACTACGCCCGCAGCTGTAAAAACCACAGAAGCACCCGGCGTCGTTGCAACCACCGAAGCACCGAAAGCTACCTGGTTCGACCAGGTTGTCTTTACGATGATTGAAGACGCCGAACCGGCTGTTGCTCAAATACAGGCAGGCACCATCGACATGTATTCTGCAACAATCGATAAAGCAGAAGTTTACAAGACCGTTATGGCCGACCCGAATTTGAAAATCAGCGCCACCTACGGCTCGAGCAACCAGTTGATGTTTAACACCGTTGACTGCACCCCCAAAGGAATCCTGAACCCCTTCAATGATATGCAGATCCGCGAGGCCATGAACTGGGCTCTCGATCGCAATTACGTTGTTCAGGAAATCTTTGGTGGACTTGCTAAAGCCAAGTTCAACCCCTTCACCACCGCATTCCCCGATTATGCACGCTATGCGGACCTGTTCAGCGCTGTCGAAACCAAATACGCATACAATCTCGACAAAGCCAAGGCTGTTGTTGACGAACGTATGCCGGCCCTCGGCGCCACCATGGGTGACGATGGCAAATGGCAATATGATGGCAAACCTGTTGTCGTCATTGTCTTGATCAGACCTGAAGACCTGCGCAAAGAGATCGGTAACTATTTCTCCAATCAGTTGGAGGTTTTAGGTTTCACCGTTGATCGCCAGGAAAAGACCCGTGGAGATGCCGCCCCGATTTGGCAGGGCGATCCCACTGAATGTACTTTCGGTGTCTACACTGGTGGTTGGATCAGCCCGCAGATCTACCGCGATGAGGGCTTGAATTTCCTCCAGTACGATACCGGTCAACTGCAGCAGATCCCCGTGATGAATGCTTACGAACCTTCTGCTGAACTGTTGGATGCCTCATTGAAACTCTACACCAATGACTTCGCCACCATGGACGAGCGTAAAGAGCTCTTCAAGGTAGCCCTTGACCTCTCCATGGCCGAATCCTGGTGGGGTGTTTGGGTGAACGATAGCATTGCCTTCGAAGTCACCGCTGCCAAGGTTTACGGCGCATCTGACCTCGCCGGTGGTTTTGCCGGTGCCCAGATCTTCCCCTACACCGCCGGTATCACCGGACAGGAAGGTGGCACACTCCGCATCGCCAACTCTGGTATCCTCGTGGACGCTTGGAACCCGATTTCCGGCTCCAACTGGATCGATGACACCATCGTCCGCAACTTCACCGTTGATTACGGTGTGATCTTCAACCCCTACACCGGCCTCGTAATGCCGAAACTTGTTGAATCTGCCTCGTTGGAAGCAGTCAATGGTCTCCCCATTGCCGCTCCTCAGAGCGATTGGGTAACCTTGAACTTCGCCGACACGATCGCAGTTCCCGATGATGCATGGGTTGACTGGGATGCCGTGAACCAGAAGTGGATCACCGCTGCCGAGAAGAAAGCAGCCGATCCCACCTGGGAAGCAACCGCCAAGACCAAATCAACCGTGGTTTACTCTCCTGATGTCTGGAAAGAAACCTGGCATGATGGCAGCCCCTTCACCATCGCCGATGTTGTCTTCGGCATGATCATGTCCTTCGATCCCGGTAAAGCCGAAAGCGTCATCTATGATGAATCGCTTGGTTCCGCAGTCGATACCTATCTGTCCCACTTCAAGGGCGTCAAGATCCTCTCCACTGATCCTCTGACCATCGAGACCTACGATGACACCTTCGCTCTGGATACAGAGAACAACATCCGCGATTGGTTCCCCAATATCTACGGTATCAGTGGCTATGCTGGTGGTATGATCGCATGGCATAACCTGACCCCCGCCATCCAAGCCCAGGCTGATGGCAAGATGGCCTTCTCCAAGGATATGGCTGAAGTTAAAGAGATCGACTACACCAGCCAGATCTCCGGCCCGACCCTGGAAGTCCAGATGGCATATGTTGATCAGAACATCGCCGACTCCTACATTCCGTTTGCCGCCACCATGGGTGCTTACATCACCGCTGACGAGGCTGTCGCCCGCTATAACAACCTCAAAGCCTTCTATGCTGCCCACGGCCACATCTTCCTTGGAACCGGCCCCTACATGGTTGACAAAGTCTATCCTGTCGAGGGCTCGATCTCCCTGGTCAAATACGATGCTTATCCGTTCCCCGCTGGTCAATTTGCTCAGTTCGCTGAACCGATGATCATGACCATGTCCGTTGATGGCGCGACCTCCGTTGCCGCTGGCACCGAAGCCGCCTTTGACGTAATGATCACCTTCAACGATCAGCCGTATCCTGCCAATTACATTGACTCTGTTTCTTACACTCTGTTTAATGTTGATGGCTCGATCGCCGCTACCGGCAGCGCCGAGCTCGTGGCCGATGGTCAGTACAAGGTAACCCTTACCGCTGATCAGACCTCCGCTCTCGAGGCTGGAACTGTCAAGCTGACTGTTGCTGCTGCTTCTAATCAGGTCAGCCTGCCCGCATTCGAGACCGTCGAATTCGTCGTCACCAAGTAAGAGCAAATAACGCATATGTAAGAAGTTAGACAACAATTATCAATAGGGGCGCTAACCCGCCCCTATTGATAAGATTTTCTTAAGAAAGAGATGAAGGAAGCTATGGCTGACTCAACTTCGATTTCAGTAGCACCAACCGGATCGCAAGAAAAACCAGAAACAAAGGGATTATCCACATTTTTCCGCGTGACCAAATACACCGGTGCTCGATTGCTTTCGCTTGCCGTAACTGTAGTCATCGGGCTTTATTTGACTATTTTGATCGCAAACATGGGCGGGTATGTAGATACGATTCGATTGGCCCAGATTCGTGAAGAAGTGAATGCAGGCATAGCGGGTAACCCGGTATTTAGAACCCTGACTCAGGAACAACGGGTTGATTTGGCGAATGAGCGGATTCAGAGTAGAGTTCATGCAATGGGTATGGACCAACCTTTCATTATCCGCAGTTTCATTTACCTCAAGGATGCAGTCGTCCTTGACCTTGGACGCGCGTATTTCATGGCCAGCAACTCAGGATCGAACCAAGTGAGGATGATCATTATTGAACGTCTTCCACCTACTTTGATCTTGTTTGGTGTGGCCGATTTGGTTTTGTTTTTTCTTGCTTTGTTTACAGCCCTTGGGTTATCCAGGAAATATGGCAGTTGGTGGGACAAATTAACAGTCATGCTAACGCCTTTATCATCAGCCCCGGGTTGGTTCTATGGAATTTTCTTGATTTTAATTTTCGCTTCGGTGTTAAAGGTTCTTCCGTTCGGCGATATGGTCGATGCTCCTCCTCCAAGCGAATTTTTCCCATATTTAGGAAGCTTGTTGAAGCACATGGTATTACCCATTGCTGCGTATACTATCAGTTCAATATTTCTCAGCATTTTCTCCTGGAGAACTTTCTTCCTGATCTACTCCAGTGAGGACTATGTAGAAATGGCAAAAGCAAAGGGACTGAACGACAAGAGTATTCAAAACAAGTACATCTTGAGACCGACTTTACCGACGATCATCACCAACTTCGCACTCCTGGTGATCAGCTCCTGGGTTGGCGCTCCGATCTTTGAAACGGTCTTTAACTGGCCTGGTCTGGGCCGCGCTCTTTATAAAGCAATCTCTTTATATGATACGCCGGTGATCATTGGAGAAACGGTAATCTTCTCGTATCTTCTCGCGATCACGATTTTCTTGCTTGATATCGTTTATGCATTAGTCGATCCTCGCGTTAAGGTCGGAGGAGAATAACCATGTTCAAGAACATCAAAGAGATCTTCCGTTATCCAAGCGTGATCTTCGGTGTAGCGATCATTATTGGTCTTCTGATCCTCTCCGTTTACGCAATAATCAGCATCCCTTACTCAAAAGCCGTATCCCTCTGGCGTGGCAGCGAAGCAGACTGGTATCAGAACCCCAAGACTGCCGGACCGGTATGGTTGAACTTGTTCAAAAAAGAAAAATTGCCGGTTACAAAACTAGGTCTTAACATAATGCAATTGGGGG
>CAYWCH010000035.1:13212-14776 GCA_964456715.1 uncultured Anaerolinea sp.
CACTGAAACAAGCAGCGGCAAGGTGATCGATATCTCCATCCCCTTCACTTTCGAGGCTGATGCTTTTGCCGATGATATGGCGATGTATTTTACATCATCCTTTGATAGTACCCCACCCTTTGTGGGAATGACAGTTGTCGCTCCTGATGGAAAGGAAACCAGTATTTCTGGTTTTAAGATCGATCGCAAGTTTTCTTATCGTTTTGATCAGGACAAAAAACTGACCAAGAAATTGAAGAATTTGGTGGCAAGTCAGGGTTTGTTCGTGGATTTGAAAAGCGACGATCTGACCAAACCGGTCAAAGGTGAGTATACGGTAAAAATCCAGGCCATCACCTTCGATAAGAATTCAGATGTCGACGCCGAGTTGGTGGTCTATGGCAAACTCTGCGGTTGGGCTGGTACGGACATTCTGCGTAGAGATCTGGGTGTGGCGTTGCTTTGGGGCACACCAATCGCCCTGATGTTTGGTTTGCTTGCGGCTGTTGGTACCACACTTACCCAATTGATCATCGCCGGCATCAGCGCCTGGTTTGGTGGTTGGGTAGACACCCTCCTCCAGCGTATCACTGAGGTAAACATGGTGCTTCCTTTCTTGCCCATGTTAATGATGATCGGTACGTTTTACTCAAGGAGTATTTTTGTCATACTTACGGCGGTGATCCTCCTGTCCATATTTGGGCAGGGCGTCCTGACTTTTAGGTCTATGTTCTTACAGGTCAAGGAGTCACCATATATTGAAGCAGCCAGGTCTTATGGCGCCAGCAACAGACGAATCATCTTCCAGTATATGGTTCCAAGACTGATTCCGATGCTCATTCCTCAATTCATTGTGCTCATTCCATCCTACGTGTTCCTGGAAGCTTCGCTGGCCATTCTTGGTCTTGGCGACCCCACCCTGCCTACCTGGGGTAAAGTGATCCAGGATGCTGAATCAAATGGCGCACTTTACCAGGGCTGGTATTACTGGGTAATTGAACCTTCAATCCTGCTGATGTTAACCGGTCTGGCTTTCTCAGTCGTGGGTTATGCCCTGGACCGCGTATTCAATCCACGTTTGAGAGGTCAATAATCATGGCCAACACACCTTTGCTAAAACTCGAAGATCTGCTGCTGCATTTCCGCACCACTAAAGGAATCGTGCAGGCAGTTGATAAAGTCAATTTTGAACTTGCGCACAATGAGGCCGTGGTAGTAGTGGGTGAATCAGGCTGTGGAAAAAGCTCACTGGCGAAAGCGATTTTGCGCTTGCTGCCGAAAAATGTAGCCAGTTACTCCGGCAAAGCTTTCCTGAATGGCGTCGATACGATGGCCATGGATGATGAGACCTATCGGACAAAAGTCCGCTGGAGTCAAATGTCGATGGTTCCGCAGGGAGCCATGAACTCCTTGAACCCCGTATTGACCATTGGCGATCAGGTAACCGAACCCTATATTCTGCATACCGGCGCCTCCAAAGCCGATGCAGAAAAGCAGGCGAAGGAAGTCTTCCAAAAAGTGGGTGTTCCCATCAGCTTCTTTAATCGATATGCTTTTGAATTAAGTGGTGGCATGCGCCAGCGCA
>CAYWCH010000036.1:0-9032 GCA_964456715.1 uncultured Anaerolinea sp.
AAAGCATGGAAATTCCACCATCCATGTTCAGGTATGTCTGATCGGAATCTCCCACCTTGAGGGTAAAAATATAGAATGCTCCATCAGGTGACCAAACTGGTAATTGCTTGAAATAGCCTGTCGCCACGATGGAGTCATTGGTGCCATCAAGATTGGCGATGTGCAATGCCCAGGTATTATCCGTCGCCACACCAACACGGGTTGTATATGCCACGCGTCCAAGATCGGATCGGAAGGTCGCCATTTCATGAGAAAACATCATCACTCCGCTGATAGGCGTTGGAACTGAAATTCCTGTGTCGGTAAACGCGCAGATGTGACTGGGCTCTGCCGTATCTCCCCTGGGCTGTTGCGGCGCGATCGCCACTGCAAAAGCGCTGCTGTCGTTTTTCCAGACAGGCTTTGAAGTCCAGGCATATTCCGATTCTGTGTTGACAATATCGTGGCTGACCACATTGGCAACGATCAGAGAACCATCGGCATTGTAAAGATCCACACCCCTCGCCCTGGAGATTAATACTTTGGATGCATCCGGTGAGAACGAGAATGCCCACGATTCATCCACAGAAAGCAACGTGGTCAATCCACCCGAATCGGCGTCCAGCATATAGAGAGGCGCAGCAAACGCCAACCCCGGACCTTCATAGAGCACCTTGAAGTTCAATGCGATCGTATGGGTATTGGGGACCCAGGCAACCTGCGCCGGCTGCAAACCCAGCGACCCTGATGGCAGCGACAGCGCAGCGATTTGATCAACGGATAACAGTGTGCGTTGATTGCTGCCATCGGTATTGATCACATCCAACTGATAATGAGTGTAATCAGAATTACGGATGAACGCGATTAAATTTCCATCGGAAGAAATGAAGCTTTGCGAGACGTCGTTACTGGTGGTCAATTGCACCGGTACCCCGCTGCCATCCGTCCAAACATAAAGATTTCGAGATGAGCTTACAAACGAGACACGAATGGGAGCCGGTGATGCCGTTATTGTGGGCAGCTCTGCCGTGGATGTGGAGGACTCTGCAGAACTGGTGTCACCTCCCGCTGCCATCACGGTGGCCGCGACCATGGTTGAAATTTCATTTTCTGAAGGTGCCGCAGTGGGTGTGCATGAAGTCAACATGATCATTATTCCGAACAATCCGAGTGTCAATAATGAAATCCACTTTTTCATGGGTAAACTCTCTTTCTGCGCGAGGCCACATTATTGAGTATAAAGAGTTGACCATCGGAAAACAAGGTGTATGTTGTATTCGTGAAAAGTTATACAATGTATCGAGAGGTGACAAAATGTGCGGGAGATTTACGATCACGCTAGAACCTGCAGATCTGCAGGAGGAATTGGACCTGGGAGAATTCCCGGAAGATTTCGTTCCGCGCTACAACGTGGCGCCCACTCAACCGGTGGCTGCTGTACGCGACTCTGTGATAAAAAATGTGGAGTGGATGCGGTGGGGATTGATCCCGTTTTGGGCCAAAGATCCATCCATCGGCGTGAAGATGATCAACGCGAGGTCAGAGACTTTGGAGGAAAAACCATCATTCCGAGAAGCGTTCAACAGCCGCCGCTGCCTGCTGCTCGCGGATGGGTTTTACGAATGGCAGAAAGGAACAGGGAAAGAGCGTTCGATCCCGCATTATTTCCATCTCGCTAAGAGCAAACCATTCTTCTTTGCAGGTTTGTGGGATTCATGGAAGGACCCGCAGGGTAACCCATTGGTCTCCTGCACGATCATCACCTGCCCTGCCAACGAATTGGTGGAAAGCATCCATGAGCGCATGCCAGTCATCCTTGATGCTTCTGCTGCCTGGAACTGGTTGAAGCCGGCCAGCCGAAATGATCTGAAGCAGATGCTGCAGCCCTACCCTGCCAACCAAATGACCGGATATGTTGTTGGAACCGGTGTCAATTCTCCCGCCACTGAATCGGCTGCCCTGGTGCAGCCGGTGAACGAACTCCCAACTTTGTTTCATTGACCATTCCCACCGGATAAGGTAAAATCCACTCGCTCTGCGTTGTACCCTTCGCAGACATAAATCAAAGTCGAAAGGGCTTGAGAAATGAAAGTATTACTGATCAAAGATGTTTACAAGCTGGGTCACAGCGGCGACGTCAAGAAAGTCGCAGATGGTTTTGGCCGCAACTACCTCATCCCCCAGGGTCTGGCAGTTCTGGCGACCGCCGGCGCTTTAAAGAACGTGGACAAAATCAAGGCAAAAGCAGCCGTGACACGCGCCGCTTTGAACCAGGAAATGAGCGGAATTGCCGAACTGATCAACGACGTTGAACTAGCCTTCACCAGCAAAGCTGGTGAAACAGGCAAGCTTTACGGCTCCGTTACGTCGCAGATGATCGCTGATGCCATCAACGAGAAGGTTGGCACTAAAATCGATCGCCACCAGATCGAGGTCGAACCGATCCGCATTCTGGGCGAACACATTGCCACCGTCCGCCTGACCATGGACCTGAATCCGAAGGTAAAAGTGATCGTTTACCGCGAGGGTGAAGCACCCATTGAAACCAAGGAAGCTGCCAAACCCGAAGCAAAGAAACCCGTTGAAGAAGCTCCTGTTGCTGAAAAAACAACCGCGGAAGAATCCGTAGTTGAAGAAACAGTCGCGGAAGAACCTGTCGTTGAAGAAACAACCGCGGAAGAACCTGTAGCTGAAGAAACTACAAGCGAAGAAGAAAAAGCAGAGTAATTCAATCAGTTAAGAAGAAAACCGGCCGTTGAGCAAAAGCTCGAAAGGCCGGTTTTTTGTATTAGAATAGAAAACATGTCGGATCAAACCATTGGTTCAATTCTGCGTCAAAAACGTGAAGAAAAAAGGCTCACGCTTGATCAGGTCTTTCAAGCGATCAAGATACGCACCAGTTACCTGCAAGCCATCGAGAACGATCAATTGGATACGCTCCCTTCCATCGCGCAAGCCAGAGGGTTCATCCGTCTTTATGCCGGTTACCTGGGTATTGATCCTTACGCATTATTGGAGAATGCTTCGACTGAGAGTCCATTGGAAGAACCTGAAAGCCAACCTGAAGAAGAAGCCGAAATCCTGCCAGAGACCTCCAAATCTGTCAAAGATAATCTCACTGACCTGACGCAAAAAAGCACCGCTGACCTTGGGGAAATTTTGTCAGATGGCACAAAAAAGGTCAAAGATTCGCTCCAGCAATTAGTTGATAAGATCCCATATAAAATCGTCCGCAAAGGCCAGGAAGAGACATCCTCACCTAGCGAGCGCGAAAAAACCTCCAAGGATCAGACCTCCAAACCAACACAGAGCAAAGCAGACTCGACATATAAAGCCATCAGCCTGGCCATCGGTGAGGATTTACAGAAAGCACGGGAAGCTCTGGGGCTTTCGCTGGCAGACGTCGAACGGCAGATACGCATCCGTGAGTTTTATCTTTTTGCCATCGAACAGGGGAACTTCGACGACCTGCCTTCCACCGTTCAGGGCAGAGGAATGGTCAGCAACTATGCCACTTTCTTGAACCTGAATTCAGAGGTCTTCCTGTCGCGTTTTGCAGAAGCGCTCCAACAAAAGCGACTGGAAACCCTTCCCGAAGAACAAGCGGGGCTTCCCATCCCACAACGGTCCGAGAAACAGCGCATCACCGGGTTTAAGCGCTTGCTTTCTGCAGATTTGATCTTTATGGGTGGAATTTTCCTGGTTCTCTTTGTCTTCATTACTTGGGGAGCGTTCCAGCTATTGGGCGTTGGCGCGAACAGCACAAGTGCCACTGTCATCCCCATCTCAGATCTGCTGCTGTCCAATGGCACACCTACACCCGGGGAAAATATTACCATTGAAACAGTTGTGCCTACTGCGATGATCAATGACCTGAGCCTGTTCACACCCGCCGCGTCAGTGGAAGGCACCCAGGCAACTGCCAACAACGATCCCATCCAATTGACCATTGCCGCAAGCCGGCGTGCATACCTTAATGTCGTGGTTGACGGGAAGACGGCATTCCTGGGCCGCGTCGTACCTGGCGCTGTTTACAATTTCTCCGGAAAGACCAGGATCAGCGTTATTTGCGGAGATGCTTCTGCGATTCAGATCTATTACAACAAGACTTATCTCGGTTCACTAGGGATCGTTGGCCAGGTGGTGATGATGGATTTCACCCCCAGCGAAGCCATCGATCAGACAGCCAAGTTCACACCGACACCTACTGTTACTCAGATCGCCACGCTGACCCCCAAACCGACCAATACTGCCACCCCCACGGTCGAGATGCCCATATCGGTAACCGAAGAACCGACCATTCAAGAAACACCCACTCCATGAAAGAGAACACTTACTATCTGGCCTCGCTCGGCTGCGCCAAGAATACAGTAGATTCTGAATCCATGGCCGCGCTGCTTGAGCAAAATGGATACCGCGCTGTCGAGAAACCCCGCCAGGCATCGGTGATGATCGTGAATACATGCGGATTTATCGCAGCAGCCCGGGAGGAATCGCTCAGCGTCCTACAGGAACTGGCCGATGGAAAGAAACCCGGCCAATTCTTGATTGCTGCCGGCTGCCTGACCGAACGATCGCGCCAACTCATGATCGATAAGATCGAGGGAGTGGATGGGTTTATCGGGACACGCCGCTGGATGGATATCCTGGAGCTGATCTCAGAGTTGAGGAAAGATCCTCTTCAACCCAGGTATGAGCTGCCTGAACCTGCCACCGTGGGTACAGACGAAAAAGGCGTCAACCGTGTTTCCATTCAAGGCGGCAGCGCGTATCTCAAGATCGCAGACGGATGCCGGCGTCCGTGCGCGTTCTGCTCGATCCCGCTGATCAAAGGCACCACCGTCAGCCGCCCGATCGATCTCATAATCAAGGACGCTGTCCAATTACAGAAACGCGAAACCCGCGAGTTGATCCTCATTGCTCAGGATACGACAGATTACGGTTTCGATCTGGGGATGAAGGACGGGTTGGTCTCTTTACTTATAAAGCTCATCCCGGAAGTTCCACAAATCCCGTGGATCAGACTCTTGTATGCCTACCCGGGTTACGTCACCGACCGGTTGATCGATCTGATGGCAGAGGAACCACAGCTTCTGCATTACCTTGACATTCCCCTCCAGCATGCTTCTCCGCAACTGCTGCAAAAGATGAAACGCCCATCAGATATGGATTGGGTTCATCGAACAATCGAAAAAATGCGCAAAGCCATGCCTGACCTGGCCTTACGGACGACCTTCATTGTCGGCTATCCGGGTGAAACTGAAGAGGAGTTTCAAAAGCTGCTTGACTTCGTGGAGACCGTGAAATTCGACCACGTTGGAACTTTTACGTTCTCATTCGAGCCGGGGACTTCCAGTGAACCACTGGGCGACCCCATTCCAGAAGAAGTGAAGCAGGAACGGCTTGGACGATTGATGACACTACAAGAAAAGATATCCCTGGGGAAAAACCAGGCCTGGATTGGCAACAAGCTGGACGTGCTGATCGAAGGCAGCGGGGATGGCATTTCGGTAGGCCGCTCTTACCGCGACGCTCCTGAGATCGATGGTTTGGTGATCGTGGAAGAGGAGCTTGAAACCGGGCAAATCCTGCCAGTGCAGATCACCGGAGCCATGACTCACGATCTGTCTGCCAGAGTAATCAAAACCGCATGATCA
This sequence comes from uncultured Anaerolinea sp., assembly GCA_964456715.1. Taxonomy (GTDB): domain Bacteria; phylum Chloroflexota; class Anaerolineae; order Anaerolineales; family Anaerolineaceae; genus UBA6107. Next base: position 5,637 of record CAYWCH010000036.1, read on the forward strand.
ACTCATGCGGTTTTCAAATTATTTCTTTTTTCCGGGCTTAGGCGTTTCGCCAGGGGCAAGCGTGGGCGTTGGCGTTGCCGGTGGATTCGCGCATTTATTCCTGGCATCCTCAATAATCGCGTTGACGGATTCCAGCGACAGGATGCTCAAACTGGCTTCATATTGTTTGACCGCCTTGCACCATTCACCCTGCGATTGTAGAGAATCGCCATAACCAGCCAGGGCTTCGGCGTATCGCTGTGTGAGTGTCACCCCATTAACGTCGATCATGTACATGCCCATCTCATAGAGCGATTGCAGCGAATACACAGTCTGTTCCCAAAGGACGCCATAACCTGCAAGCGCGTTCAAATACATGATGGCGTTATTCATGTATCCCTTCGCTTCATTATCAATTGGCCCGATCTGATCAGCGAGAGTGAGGTAATAAATCCCTACTTCCAGATGACCGGACGAAATGCGCTTCATGCCAAGATTCCTTAAGGCCATGTAGTACATTCCATCCACCTGGATCGATTTATAGGTCGGGTCGGAATTGCGCAGTCCGTTCACGTTCACCAGAAGGTTCTCCCAATCCTGACCTGCCATCAGACTCTGAGAGGTTTTGAACAACTTCTCCAGATTGGTGGTATCCACGGTTGGAATCGCCGTCGCTGCTGACAATTGCAGCGCTTCTTCGGGGTTCGTCTTGGCCAGTTCCACCATGACCGCAGTCAATTGGTTCATGGCATCGGGGTATTTGGGGTAGATCTGAATCACATACTCCAGCCTGGCTTTTGCCATGGCCCAGTCATTATTCTGGATGTCTTGTTGGCTGAGGATAAATTGAGTGGTTGCCTCGTGCAAGCGTTTGTCTAACTCGGCTGCCTGCCTGGCTTTGATGGCAGCGCCATAGCCAATAGCACACCCGATTGCCGTGATCAATAACACGGCCAGGATACCCAATCCGATCCAGCCGCCTCGTTTTGGTTTTACAGCAAGCTTGTGCAGGGTATTCGATTTGATCGCTTTATTGATCTTCGCGGGTGTATACTTGTCCAGATCGATCGAAAAAATCGCCTCTCCCACGTCCACCAGAGCGGTCCCCTTTTTCAACTTTCTGGCAGCTTTCTCGGATGGATCTTGCGGTTTGTTGACCAGTTCGCCCAGTTCATCGACTGAAAGCGGTTTTTCAACATCCGCATCCTCAACCACAGCGGGTTTGGAGGTTTTTTTGGAGCTGGTTTTACGGGGAGTGGCAACCGCTTCCTCACCGGATTTGCTCGCTGCTGAAGGAACGGTTTCAGCTTCAGAGATTTTCTGCATAGGTTTTGTTTCTTGATTTTTACTAGTCGACATAGTTGGTATTATACCGTAATTAAACAGGCCATTTGTCAATTAGGTTTGTAAATCAATGGAGACCATGGATTTATCTCAGAAGAAGTCAACTTGACATCAAATGGCTCACCCTTGCAAAGTGCTTGCGAGCATGATAGAATAACAAAGCAAGTCAATCGTAACAGCCGTCAATGAAAAGTGGGCAACCCCCACTTTTCTTATTATGTAACCCGCAAGATATGTTATCAGGTGGAGAAAACCAAGTATGAAGAACGAATTTACCCTGGCATTCAACGAAGTTCTCGAAGAAAAAGGCCTCCCGAAGGAGATCATCGTCAAGGCCCTCGAATCGGCGGTCATTTCCGCATATAACCGTTCGGTTAAAACGGATGTCGCCCGCAAGATCGAAGCCTCGATCGACCTGGAAACAGGCAAGATCAAGATCTTTGCCGAGAAGGAAGTCGTCGATGAAGTTCAGAATCCGGTCACCGAGGTTTTACTCGAAGAAGCCCGTGAATATGATGCTGCCGCTGAACTTGGCAGCCTGGTGATGGTGGATGCAACCCCGGCCGATTTTGGCCGTGTGGCCGCGCAGACTGCCCGCCAGGTCATCCAGCAGCGCATCCGCGATGCCGAACGTCAGGCTCAGTTAACCTTCTATGAAAAGCAACTGGGCGAGATCGTCAGCGGTGTGGTTCAGGCTGTCAGCGCCACCGGCTTGACCATCGGTCTGGAAATGAAGACCGAAGCCAGCATGCCGCGAAAAGAAATGATCCCCGGCGAGCGCTTCCATATTCACGAGAGAGTCCGCTCCCTGGTCGCTGAAGTTAAAGACAATCAGCGCGGCCCGCAGATTATCCTATCCAGAACTCATCGCAATTTCCTGCGGCGTCTGCTTGAAAATGAAGTCCCCGAAATCTTCCATGGCATCGTCGAGATCCGTTCCATCGCCCGCGAACCCGGCCAACGCGCCAAGGTGGCTGTTTCTGCCACCCAGCAGGGCATTGACCCGGTTGGCGCGTGCGTGGGTATCCGAGGCGTCCGCATCCAGGCGATCGTGAAGGAATTACACGACGAAAAGATCGACGTGATCGAGTGGAATGCCGATCCGGCGATTTTCATTGCCAAAGCAATCAGCCCCGCCCGTGTCAACGGCGTGTATCTCAATGAACAAAAAAGCGGCGGCGGAAAGACGGCCACAGTTGTCGTCCCCGAAGACCAGCTCAGTCTGGCGATTGGTCGTGATGGCCAAAATGCCCGTTTGGCTGCAAAATTGACTAGCTGGCGCATCGACATCAAGAGCCTGCCTGAAGCCGGTTCTGATGCCCTTGCCAAGATCACCTCTGATCCTGCCCTCGTTTTGCTGCTCGAGCCCGAAAAGGAAAACATCGAGCGCATGCAGGAACTGCTGGCACGCAAAGCCGACGGACGTCCATTGACGCCAGAGGAATACGATTTCATGGCCAAGTTCGTTGACCGCGTGGAGAGAAAAGCGACCACCAAGACTCCGGAGCAGAAACAGGCAGAGGAAGATCGCTACTCCGAGCTCAAGAAGAATATCCCGGCTTCAGCTTTCGAAACCAACATTCTCGACAGCGGTCTGCCGGAACACGTTGCTTACATCCTCCAGGAAGCCGGTTACGCCACCACCGGCGAGCTGGCCATCCAGATGAGAGTCGATTCTGACAACATCCTGCGTCTGCAGGGCATTGGCCCCCGTGCCATGGAAAGCATCGACGCATTGATGACCAGCCTGGACGAGCAGTTGGCCGCTGAGTCATTGAAGAAGGAAGAAGTGGTCGAAGTTGAACCGGTTGAAACGACCGCAGCTGTTGAAACAGAAGTGGTTGAACCGGCCGCTGCCGAAGGCGCTGTCGAAGAAATACAAGAGACAGAAAAAACGACTGAAGCAGGAGAACCCGAAGAGGAACAATCTCTTGAAGAATTGTTCACATTGCGTCCTGAAGTTTTGGAAAATGTTGCCACCACTGAAGAAGAAGACGAAGAAGGCGACAAGGACAAGAAGAAGGGTAAGAAGAAGAGCAAACACGTCGAAGTCACCTATGATCCCGACCGTGA
>CAYWCH010000036.1:9042-14409 GCA_964456715.1 uncultured Anaerolinea sp.
ACCGTGATCTGACCATCGCAAAGAAGAAACACAAACGTGGCGGCGAAGGCGATTGGGACTGGGAATAATTGAAATACCTGTGAGAAAGTAGGGTGAGCAAGAAACCGCAAAAACGTGTGAAGCATATTCCACAACGTACCTGCATCGGCTGCAGAACGGTCCTGGCTAAGAAGACATTGATCCGGATCGTCCGAACAACTGAAGGAGTACAGGTGGATCTGACCGGAAAGTTGCCTGGTAGAGGCGCTTACATTCACGGTAACCGTTCGTGCTGGGAACGTGCCCTGAAAGGTCCGGTCGGGAATGCTTTGAAAGTTGAAATTACAGAAACAGATAGACAGCGTTTATCTGATTACATGAATACACTGCCTGAAGAGTCTGAACCGGAAGCCGGTGAAAAGCAATGAGGAAGCGCCGCATGACTGCATAAGCTGCCCAAAACTTGCTCAAACACCGGCCCGGTAGAAAACCAGAGACTCGCTATCCGCAAGATAGACCACGGGCGCATTCTTAATGGAGGTGTTATATGAGCGAAAATGGGCAGAAAACCATTGAACTTTCTGGTTCGATTACAGTTAGAGATTTGGCCCAACTAATGGATGCCAGCCCCATCCAGGTGATCAAGGTTTTGATGACGAATGGGGTGATGGCCAATATCAACCAGATCGTCGATTTCGATACAGCAGCGATTGTCGCCTCCGAACTTGGTTATGAAGCCGTTCTCGAAAAGGTAAAAGAAGCCAAACCCGCCGAAGAAGAGGGAGAAATCCCCCTCTGGCGCCGTTTGATCATGGATGAGGACCCGAAACACCTCATCACCCGCCCGCCCGTTGTGACCATTCTCGGTCACGTTGATCACGGCAAGACCACCCTGGTGGATGCCATCCGCAATACCAATGTTGCCGGCGGAGAAGCCGGCGGAATCACCCAGCACGTAGGTGCTTACCAGGTGGAGCATAAAGGACGCCTGCTCACCTTCCTTGACACCCCGGGCCATGCTGCCTTTACTGCCATGCGCGCCCGCGGCGCCCAGGGAGCGGATATCGTCATCCTGGTCGTGGCTGCCACTGATGGTGTGATGCCGCAGACCAAAGAAGCGATCGCTCACGCCCGTGCCGCCCGTGTTCCCATCATTGTCGCGCTCAACAAGATCGACCGGCCCGAAGCCAACCCGGATTTCGTCAAGCACCAACTGGCCGAAAATGGCCTGGTGCCGGATGAATGGGATGGAACGACTCTGGTCGTGCCCGTCTCGGCAAAGATGCACAAAGGACTCGAAGACCTTCTGGAAGGCATTCTGCTCGTGAACGACAGCCTTGAGATCAAAGCCAACCCCAACGGCAAGGTGATCGGTACAGTCATCGAAGCCCAGATGGATAAAGCCAAGGGTGTGATGGCAACGCTGCTGGTACAGAACGGCACCCTTGAATTGGGGAATACCGTCCTGGCTGGCGATTGCTACGGCAATTTACGCGCCATGTCCGATTTCCGCGGCAAGAAGGTCAAGAGCGCCGGTCCTTCGACCCCGGTTCTGGTGATGGGGTTGAATGGCGTGCCGTCTGCGGGTGAGATCTTCCAGGTGGTTCCCAACGAACGTGAAGCCCGGGCAATCATCGAGACCAGGGCGGCTGAAAAAGCTGAAGCGAATACAGCCTCGCCCAAAGCCACACTGGAACAGCTCTTTGAGAAATTCCAGGCCGGTGAAGTCCGCGAGCTGCCGCTCATCGTCAAAGCTGACGTGCAAGGATCGCTGGAACCAATCGTTTCAGAGCTGAACGAACTGAGCAAAGGCGAGATCAAGATCAACATCCTCCAAGCAGAGACCGGCAACATCAGCGAAAACGACGTGATGCTGGCAGCTGCTTCAAAGGCAATCGTCATTGGTTTCAATGTTCAGGTGGATTCTTCGGTGCGAAGCCTGGCGGACAATGAAGGGGTTTCGATCCGCATGTACGAAATTATCTACCGGATGACCGAAGATATCGAGAAAGCCCTCAAAGGTATGCTCGAACCGGAGATCAAGGAAGTCCATATCGGTTCTGCGACGGTTCGGCAGATTTTCAAGATCAATAAAGTTGGCACCATCGCCGGTTGCCGTGTGACCCAGGGTGAACTGCGCCGTAATTCGCACATCCGCGTTATGCGCAACGGCAAGCAAGTGTTTGATGGTGAAGTATCCTCGTTAAAACATGAAAAAGATGATGTCCGTGATGTACGCCAGGGCTTGGATTGTGGAATTTCTTTAAAAGGGTATAATGATATTGTCGAAGGCGATATTTTAGACTGCTACATCCTTGAAAAGACAGCCAAATAACCTTGAGCGTGGACAGGAATGGAGTAAATCATGCCCTCACCTTTAAGGTTAAAAAGAATTGGAGATCGCATCCGCCAGGAGCTTTCTGAAATGCTGGCAAAGGGCGAAATCCATGATCCGCGTCTTGAAGGGATTTCATTTACGGAAGTAAACGTCGATCGCGAACTTTCATATGCCAATGTTTTCGTCTCGGCATTGGAAGGTTCAGCTCGCGCTAAAGATGTGTTGCAAGGTCTGGAAACCGCATCTGGTTTTCTGCGGAAATCACTGGCAGCCCGCATAGAATTACGGGCTTTTCCAAAGCTGCGCTTCCATTGGGACAGTACCCCTGAGAACGCAGACAAGATCGAAAGGATCATCCACCAGATCCACGCAGAAAACAAGAATAACTGAAACAGGAATGGGAATGATAGACGAACAAATAAAAATTAAATTCGCAAATGCGCACCTTATCGGTATAACAGCGCATATCCGACCGGATGGGGACGCGATTGGTTCCGTTTTGGGATTGGGAATGTCCCTGATCCAGGCAGGGAAGAACGTCCAAATGGTTTTAAAAGATGGGATCTCCCATTCTTTCCGCCACCTGGAAGGTTCTGAACTGATCAAATCTGCGTTTACCGAAGATTGCGACCTGTATGTTGCCGTTGATTGCTCTGATATCAAGAGGGTCGGCGGTGTGTTGGATGACAGGCAGGTTGGGGTCGCGATCGACCATCATATTACCAATGATAGTTATGCATCACTCAACCTGATCGTTCCCGAAGCTGTGGCCACCTGCGAGATCCTGGCTGAGCATCTGCCCCACTGGGGATTGCCCGTGACCCTTCCGGTTGCCCGTGCCCTCTTGACCGGCATCATCAGCGACTCGATCGGGTTCCGAACTTCAAATACCACCTCGAAATCACTCCGCCTTGCAGCCGACCTGATGGATGTGGGCGCAAATATCTCCGAACTCTATAACAAGGCATTAATTTACCGCAGCTATTCAGCCACCAATTATTGGGGCTACGCACTGGCACGGCTGCAGCACGAAGACAACCTGGTCTGGACCTCGCTCACCCTGCAGGATCGCGCCAATTCGGGTTACACCGGAAATGACGACGCCGACCTGACCAACATCCTCTCCAGCATCGATCCGCTGGATGTGGCGGTGTTGTTCGTTGAGCAAAAAGTCGACCAGACCAAGGTGAGCTGGCGCGCGCGTCCGGGTATCGATATCTCACCACTGGCAGCCTCTTTTGGGGGCGGCGGGCATCCGGCTGCTTCGGGGGCTGACATCAAGGGAACACTGGATGAGGTACAAAACCTTGTCCTTACAGCAACACGCAAGTATCTCGATCAAATAAAGGTTGAAGAAACAAATGGGAAACATATTATGGGTGGCAAGGACCAATAGGATGGAGACGATATGAACCTACAACAAGATAATTTCGATTTAAAAAATGCAATTTCAGGTGTTTTGGTCATCGACAAACCGGTGGGGATGACCTCGCATGACGTTGTTCAGGTTGTCCGAAAAGGCACGAACATACGCCGCGCCGGGCACACCGGAACGCTCGATCCGCGCGCCTCTGGTGTGCTGATCGTCCTGGTCGGACCGGCAGTTCGTTTGAGCGAGTATGTTTCCGCCTCAGACAAACGCTATCAGGCCGTGATCACGCTTGGCAAGAAAACTGACACCTTTGATGAAGACGGCAAGCAGCTCGCCTCAGCCGAAGTGAATGTAACCGAGGAACAGTTCGAGAGAGAATTGAAGACTTTTGTCGGTGACATCGAACAGGTTCCCCCTCCCTATTCTGCTGTGAAGGTGCAGGGACGTAAAGCTTATGAGATGGCCCGCGAGGGCGAAGAGGTCGACCTGGCTCCCCGCATCATCAGCGTTTACTCGCTGGAGATGCTGGAATGGGCTCCCCCCGAAGTGGTGATTGACATCTTCTGCTCTTCGGGCACTTATGTTCGCTCCCTTGCAAATGACCTCGGTGAACGGCTGGGCTGCGGCGCCACCCTCACTGGTCTGCGCCGTACCAAGAGCGGACGGTTTACCCTGCGCGACGCTGTTCCCCTGCGCAAATTGAACGAAGCCTTCACCGACGGTACCTGGTATCAATACCTGATCCCGGCTGCCGAAGCGCTTTCCGATTGGCCGGCGCTGGAACTCAGTAACGATGAAATGGAAACGGTTCGCCACGGCAATCGCATCCCGGCGGTCCCCACACCGGAGAAGAAAGCCCGCGGCATCAGCCAGCAGGGTGAGCTGGTGGCACTTTTAGAGCTCGACGAGGCCACCAACGAGTGGCAGCCCAAGAAAGTGTTTTTCTCCTAGTAACTTCTCCCCCTCGCCAAAGCGAGGGGGTTTCTTTGGGGTATCCAGATAAATCCTATATAATATGCCAATGAAAGAAATCAAAGCCATCACTGCATCCAACATCGCAAGCTCCTGGGTCACCGTCGGTTCCTTCGACGGGGTCCATCTTGGCCATCAAGCCCTGGCGAAAAATTTGTCTCAACGAGCCCACGCAGCCAGCCAAAAAGCCGTCGTGATCACATTTGCTCCCAACCCGGCGGTCTTTTTCAAGCGCGTCCCCCAGGCGTACAACCTGTCCTCGGTGGAACAAAAAGACAGGCTATTGAAAGAGCTCGGCATCGACGAAGTCATTACCGTCGATTTCGATCAGGATGTGGCAACCCTATCTGCCGAAGAATTCATGCGAGAGGTGAAAGATCACCTTGGCATCACTCATTTACTGGTCGGTGTCAATTTTGCGCTTGGACGTGGCCGCAGCGGCGACATCCCAACCCTGCAGGCACTGGGTGAACAATTGGGTTTCACCCTTGAGATCGTGGACCCCATAAAAGTCAATGGAGAGATCGTTTCATCAAGGCAAATCCGCGGATTATTGCAGGGCGGCGATCTCAAGCTCGCCAACCAACTGCTTGGAAGAGCTTATTCCCTGGAAGGAAATGTCGTCCACGGAGAACACCGTGGCAATCAACTGGGCTTTCCGACTGCCAACCTGGATATCCAGCCAGACCGGTTGCTGCCGGTAAAT
>CAYWCH010000036.1:14419-14745 GCA_964456715.1 uncultured Anaerolinea sp.
TGATGGGGAAGGTCCAGGAAAAAGCCGCCAGCGCTGTCGGCCGCCTGCCGGGCTCTGGTGGATGGTACAGCGCATACAGCCGTCACGAATATTGGCGTGCGACCCACCTTCATAAATCCATTATCCTCCCCACGGGTGGAGCCACACCTGCTCGATCTTAATGGGGATCTCTACGGCAAATTCATGCAGCTCGATCTGATCGATTATTTGAGGCCCGAAAAAGCCTTTGACAGCCCTGAGGAGTTGATCGCCCAGGTGAACCGGGATATTCAAAGAACAAGGGAGTTGATCGATCATGCCCACTGAGATGCAAGTCTACCTGCTCG
>CAYWCH010000037.1:0-14721 GCA_964456715.1 uncultured Anaerolinea sp.
GAATTACGGAGCGGACACGATCAGGGCGTTCCTGATGTTCTTTGCCCGCTGGGATATGGGCGGCCCCTGGAGCAGCGGTGGGATCGATGGAGTTCAGCGTTGGCTGCGCAGGGTTTGGTCGACCATCTTGGAAAAAGGTGATACCGTTTCAGCCAATGAGGAGAATATTAAACTCCTGCGGCGCAAGGTTCACCAGACGTTACGGGCAGTCACCCGTGATTTTGAGCAATTCGAGTTCAACACGATCGTTTCTGCGTTGATGGAATTGATGAATGAAATTGCGAGGATCAAACCACTGGTTTATGGAAGCGACGCGTGGAACGAAACGGTGGAAATTTACCTCAAAATGCTGGCCCCAGTTTCTCCGCATATCACCGAGGAGATTTGGCAAAAGCTGGGAAAACCATATTCCATCCACACCCAACCCTGGCCGAAGGTGGATGATAAAGCGGCAGCCGATGAGGAGATCACCCTTGTGGTTCAGGTCAACGGCAAGGTGCGCGACAGGATCATGGTTCCGGTGGATGTGACTGAAGCGGACGCAAAACAAACTGCGCTGGGCAGTGAAGCCGTAAAGAAATCGCTTGGCGGCAAAGAACCGCGGCAGATGATCTACGTCAAAGGTCGTTTGGTAAATATAGTGATATGAGTCTATAATCCGGAGTAGAAAGTACTCCGGATTTTCCTATTGGAGGGAATATGCGACTGGGTGAATTGAACTGGATGGAAATCGAAGCCTATCTAAAAAAAGACGACCGGTTGATCGTTGTGCTTGGCTCAACAGAACAGCACGGATATTTATCCGTCAATACCGATGTGAAAGTCCCACTTTCGCTTGCCGATGCAGCTTCGCAGCAAACCGGAGTTTTGGTAGCTCCGCCTATGTATTTTGGTAATTCGCCCTATTTCATGGCATACCCCGGCACCATCAGCCTGCGTATTGAAACGTTGATCGCGGTCAGCGAAGATATCATCCGGTCAGTCTACAGCCAGGGATTCAAGCGAATCCTCATTTTGAATGGACATGGGGGTAATCGACCAGTTTCAAACCGTTTGCATGAAATTACCTCCGAATTCAAAGAGCTGAAACTGGCCTGGTATTCATGGTGGTTGTCGCCTGCGGTTCTGGCGTTCCAGGAATCGCAGGGGTTAAAAGGATATCACGCCAATTGGAGCGAGGCATTTTCGTTTGTCCGATCTTCAGCAATCCCACCGGACGAAAAAGCACCTCTTGAAACCAACCGCATCTTGAGCCCCGAACAGGCCAAGGAGTATTATGGTGATGGCGTTTTTGGCGGGCCTTACCAGGTGGATGATTCGATCATGAACGAGATGTTCGGGGTCGCTCTCAAAGAGGTGATCCGGTTATTGGAAGTTCTTTAGCTGGATAGAAAACAACTCACCCCTTCCTGGAAAAGGAAGGGGAATTTTATTAATTTGACGAATCGGATAGAATCAGGCAAAATTACGCCATGAAAACCAACAGCCAACTGATGAAATTGTTGGGATTGGTCCCAAAGCTGTTCATTTTTGCGCTCATCTTCGGATTATTGGGATCCGGGTTGGTGGTGCTTCAATCCTTGAATCTCAGTAAAGTAATCGATCAGGTATTCCTCGGAAAAAAAGTGTTGGCAGATGTTCTCCCGCTTATCAGGGCGATCATTATCATCATCCTGCTTCGTGCCACCTTCACCTTTCTTAGCACTGTATTGAACAACCGTGTGGTAATAAAGGTAAAAACGCATTTGCGCCATGAATTGCTGCAAAAGATCGATCGACTTGGGCCAGCTTACTTGAGAATCTCCAAAAGCGGTGAGCTGGTGACCTCCGCCATCCAGGGGATTGAAACGCTCGATGCTTATTTCAGCCAGTATTTGCCTCAGATCATTATTGCGGTATTGATGCCGCTGACAATCCTCGTAGTGGTCTTCCCCATGGATCTGCTGAGCGGTATTGTTTTTCTGGTCACTGCGCCGTTGATTCCTTTCTTTATGGCACTTGTAGGTCGATCTTCCGAAGCCCTGACAAAAAAACAATGGCTGGCTCTCTCGAGACTGGGAGTTGATTTTCTGGACACGCTCCAGGGTCTGACCACCTTAAAAACCCAGGGAATACACATCCCATGTTGATGAAATGAGTGACCGGTATCGCATAGCCACGATGAATGTTTTACGGATTACTTTTCTTTCTGCGTTCGTGCTTGAATTGATCGCGACGATCTCCACCGCGGTTATCGCCGTGGAAATTGGGCTGCGATTGCTTTATGGAAAACTGTTATTTGAGCAGGCCTTCTTTATCCTCTTGATCGCACCGGAATTTTATCTGCCCATGCGCAACCTTGGGATGCGTTATCACGCCGGTATGTTGGGGGTGACAGCGGCGGCCCGGATTTTTAATGTATTGAGCTTGCCGGAACCTCAGCCCGGGGAGAACATAAACAAGCGTGGGTGCAGCGCTGAACTGGAAAAGCCATTTCTGCTGCGTTTTCAGGATGTCCGTTTTACTTATCCCGGTCGTGAAGCTGAATCTCTGAAATCACTTTCATTTGAGATCTCCTCTGGCAAACGATATGCCCTGGTTGGTCGCAGCGGTGCTGGCAAGAGCACGATCCTTCAATTGATCATACGGTTCCTACAGCCTTCAGCAGGTGAAGTTTTGCTTAATGGGGAGAATATCCTCACACTTGATTTGGAGGGATGGCGAAAGCAGATTGCCTGGGTACCGCAAAACCCGATGCTGTTTGATACTTCACTGCTCGAGAATGTGCGGTTGAATCAGCGTGAGATTTCAGAAGAACGGGTGTGGCAGGCGCTAAAACGTGCGCAATTAGAGAAATTTGCCCTTGGGTTGCCTGACGGACTTGCCACACCGCTGCATGAATGGGGCAGCCGGCTCAGCGGGGGGCAGGCGCAGCAGGTTGCATTGGCGCGCGCGTTCATAAAAGATGTGCCACTTTTACTGATGGACGAACCGACCGCGAACCTTGATCCGGAACTTGAGGCAGCCCTGGAGGTCGCGATCAAGGAATTGATGAAAGGACGGACGTCCATCACGATTGCCCATCGCCGTAACACGGTTGTTCATGCTGACCAGATCATCGTCTGTGAAGATGGACGAATCGTTCAAATCGGCGATCATGTGGAGTTGATCAAACAGAACGGTCAATACAACCAGTTGTTCCCATCAACGGAGATCGGTTGATGAAAACGTTGATGCGGTTGTTGAAGTTCTTAAAACCCTTTACCGGTGAAATTTGCCTGTCCATCCTGGTGGGAATTGCCACGATCGCATCCGGGATCGGTATGTTGGGAACACCTTCGCGGCTTTACACCCCTCAATAGCTGAGTTACAGGTTGCGATCGTTGGTGTCCGTTTCTTCGGTATCAGCCGCAGCGGGTTCAGATATCTGGAAAGGTTGGTGTCGCATTCGGTCAACCTGAAGGTACTGGCCAATATCCGCGGTTGGTTCTATCGCAAAATCGAACCGATCGCGCCTGCAGGTCTGCAGGAATACCACAGCGGTGATCTTCTGGACCGCGTTATGGCAGACATCGAAACCCTGCAGGATTTCTACGTCAGAGTGGTCTCTCCGTTTATTGTCGCCGTCGTGGTGACAACCGGGTTATGTTTGATCCTGGGCAGTTACGCTGTTGTGTTGGGATGGATCTTGTTCACGGGCATGTTCCTGAATGGGTTTGTCCTTCCGGCAATCTTTATAATGATCAGCCGCAGCAACAGCGAACAAATGATTGTCAATCGCTCGGTGATGAGCAGGTACATGCTCGAGTATTTCCAGGGGTTGGAAGATTTACAGGCATCTTTGGCGCACGATCAATGGATGAAAAAAATTCAGCTCAGCAGTGATCGGTTTTCATCCTCACAACGCAAGGGCGCGATGATCACCGGACTTAACGACGCGCTGATCGTTCTGGTCTCGAGCGGGACAGCATTGGCCATTTTGGTAGCGTCGATTCCGCTGGTGGCCAATGGCTGGCTCTCAGGCATATCACTGGCAGTAGTGGTCATGTTGACCATGGCTGGTTTCGAAGCAACGAATCCCTTGTCTCTGGCAGCGCAGAACCTGATGGCAAGCCTGGCGGCTGCCAAACGGCTGTTTGAAGTGGCTGATGGGAAAACGGCAAACCAGAGACCGAAGCAGTCAATTCCGCTCAATGCAGAAATAGATAAAGTTGAGGTCAAGGATGTGGAATTCCGCTACCCGAAATCCAGTGATACTGTTCTGAAGGAACTCAATCTGCATCTGGAAAAGGGGAAAAAGGTTGCCCTGGTTGGTCCCAGCGGGGCAGGGAAGACAACCTTGATCGAACTCTTATTGGGTTTCTGGGAACCCCAAAATGGGGAGTTGGTATTCTTTTCCGAAGATCGAGAATTTCGCAATCCCTTGCAGCCGGGTGATACTTTCGGGGTGATCACACAAAATTCATACCTGTTTTCAGAGAGTCTGCGTAACAACCTCTTAATGGCAAAGCCCTCAGCCACAGATGATGAATTGATCCAGGTACTCACTCAAGTTGAATTGCAGAACTGGTTTGCGTTGTTGCCACAGGGGTTGGATACCTGGCTGGGTGAAAGAGGAAAGCAAATGAGCGGTGGTGAACGCCAGAGATTGGCGGTCGCCCGCAGTCTTCTGCGGGATTCCCCGTTCGTTATCTTGGATGAACCGACTTCTCACCTTGACACCGAGACTGCTCGATCCATGATGAAGAACGCTTTTTCATTGCTTGCTGGAAAAGGGATCCTACTGGTAACCCATCAAATGGACCTGTTGGATGAGATGGACATAATCCACTTCATCAAAAATGGAAGAATCACTGAATCGGGGACAAAAGCCGAGTTGCTTGAGCTAAGGGGCAATTTTTACTATTGCAGCCAACTAAAAAAGGATCTACTGGTTAAATAAGTCGAACGCATGCGAATGAGGCGGTTCATTCGCATGCGTTCTTTGAGGAGAATACAATACAATAATAGTCTAATTTGTTTAGATTCAGATTAATCGTACTTAAGAGTTTGCTAAGATTTCTGCTCTAATACTGATTCGATTATCTTGAAATCGATCGCACCGTTGCGCAGTACTTGGGTCTTTTGGCTCAGACAATCGACAACGGTCGATGGGACTCCTCCGGGGCAGGTTCCACCGTCGAGGATCAATGAGATCCGACCGTTCAACTGTGTATAAACATCGCCCGCACTTACCGGGTTCTGTTTACCGCTGACGTTGGCCGAAGAAGTTGCCAACGGGCCGTATTCGTTTAATATCTGCAAGGTAATTGGATGATCAGGCATGCGGATACCGATGGATTGGTGGGATGATAGCAAATCTGGTATGGATTTTTGCTTGGGTACGATCACTGTCAACCCGCCAGGCCAGAAGGAATCGATCAATTTTTGAGCGTTGTCAGAGACCATTTCAGCGACCAGTTTAACTTGTTTTTTGTTTCCGACAAGTATTGCAATTGCTTTATTGTATTCACGTCCCTTGGCTTCAAAAAGCTTGATAATTGCTGAAATATTAAATGGATCTACTCCCAAACCATAAACTGTGTCAGTGGGAAAGGCGACGGTCTCGCCAGCTTTTAGTGCATCGATCACTCTTTGAATCGCATCTTCATTCGTGGCTGGAATTATGCTGGTTTCCATTGGTGTTCATCCTCATCTTTATATTGTTTATTAATTTATTTTAATGATTCTTGGAAAGTGTGCATAATCAAAAAGGACATCAATTTTTGCATCTTGAAAGTATTTTCGCACGATTGCAGAGACAATTTCAGAGATTGATGATTCGATTTCAAGTAGAATCAATCCGCCTGGCCTTAAGCAATCCATAGATTGTCGGAGAAGCGGAGCAATAAACCTTGTACCGTCTTCACCACCGTCCAGGGCATCTTGTGGTTCATGACGCAGATCGGGGAGATCCTTCAGCGTTGCTGTTGGGATGTAGGGAAGGTTGGCAACAATCAAATCGAATTTTTGTGCAATTCCGTCAAGGAGATCGTTCTGGATAAATGTGATTTGATCCTGATGGTTGTAGGCTTCGCAGTTTTTTTGAGCAACTTGTAATGCGGATGGGGATATATCGAAGGCGGTGATTTTTATATCGGGGATCGCGTCTGCAAGAGTGACAGCAATGATGCCTGATCCAGTGCCTACATCCGCTGCGGTGCGTTTTGAGGGATGATCGGTCAACCACTGGATGGCTTCTTCTACGATCAGTTCCGTTTCAGGGCGGGGGATGAGCACATCTTTAGTTACGTAGAAATCCATTCCGTAAAAAGCTTTTTTGCCGGTCAAATATGCCAGAGGTTCGCCGTTGATTAATCGTTCGAGTAATTGATCCAATTGTTTTTGTTGTGGATCACTCAGTTCATCTGAAGAGTGCGAAATCACCCATTCTTTTGGTTTATCAAGCACCAGGGCAAGAAGTACCAAAGATTCAAGGAGGGGTGTTTCGGAATCGGATAGTTGGCGGATGGCAAATTCTTGCCAGGAACGCAGATTAATCTTCGTCCTCGTCTTCTGGGTTCGTGGAAAGCCTATCGGTTTCGTCGCGGAGCGATAGTTCATCAATAAATAGATCAATATCGCCGTTCATGACTGCCGGTAGATTGAATGATGAGACATTGATGCGATGATCGGTCACACGGCTTTGTGGATAGTTGTAGGTGCGAATCTTTTCAGATCGCTCCCCCGATCCCACTTGAGACCGCCGCGCTTCCTCACGTTCAGATTGGCGTTTCTGTTCCTCGATCTCGAATAATCTGGCTCTCAGAATGCTCATGGCACGGATTCGGTTCTGAAGTTGCGAGCGTTCATCCTGGCAGGATACGACCATGCCGGTTGGTTTATGGGTGATTCGGACCGCGGTTGAGTTCTTTTGAACATTTTGACCACCGGCGCCTGACGAACGATAAACCTCGACCTCGATATCGTTTTCGGGAATGTTGACTTCAATATCCCTGACTTCGGCCATAACGGCCACTGTCACGGTGGACGTGTGGATACGTCCGGAGCTTTCAGTCGCAGGAATGCGCTGGACACGGTGGACGCCCGATTCAAATTTGAGTCGGGAATAGGCACCTTTGCCTTTGACCATGAAGATCACTTCTTTGTATCCACCGATACCGGTTTCATTGGAAGAGACCACTTCCACTCCCCAATGGCGAAGCTCGGCGTAATGCATATACATACGCAAAAGATCCGCTGCGAAGAGGCCAGCTTCGTCTCCTCCGGCTCCGGCGCGGACTTCCATGTATACGTTGTTGTCGTCGCGCGGATCCTTGGGGACGAGGAGGAGCTTCAGGTCTTTTTCCACCTTTTCAATTTGCGGGGCAAGTTCTTCGATCTCAATAACGGCCAGGTCTTTCATCTCCTGGTCATCTGAAGCGATCAACTCCTCGGCTTGTTTTTTTTGTTGCAGTAATTGACGATAATGGGTAGAAAGCTGGATCACCGGCTCAAGATCCGATCTCTCTTTGGCCAATTCAGCGATTCTAATGTGATCTTCTGCGTTTTGTCCGAGAAGATCCGTTAATTCTTCATATCTTTTTTCAATGGTAGCGATTTTTTCCAACATAAGTTCTTCGTTTATCCTATGATCAGAGTCAGGGCAATTATACCAGTCATCCTTGTATGCTCTTTCTTATTTTTGATAGAATATCTATATGTTATTGAATTAGATTATTGTATTGTGTATAATTTTCATAATATTTATCATAATAAGGCGAGGAGAAAATATGGATATAACTACATTATCCAGGTGGCAATTTGGCATCACGACGGTTTATCACTTTTTCTTTGTCCCACTAACCCTCGGACTTTCTGTTCTTGTCGCAATCATGGAAACGCTCTATCTGACAAGAAAACAGGAAGTCTACAAGAAAATGGCCAAATTCTGGGGGACGCTTTTCATAATAAACTTCGCCATGGGGGTGGTCACTGGCATTGTCCAGGAATTCCAATTTGGTATGAATTGGTCGGAATACTCACGTTTCGTTGGCGATATCTTTGGAGCTCCGCTGGCTGTTGAAGCGCTTCTGGCTTTCTTCCTTGAATCGACCTTTCTGGGTATCTGGATCTTCGGATGGGATCGCGTTTCGAAGGGTGTTCATTTGCTTTCAATCTGGTTGGTGGCCATTGCATCGAATGTCTCGGCTTTCTGGATCCTCGCGGCCAATTCATTCATGCAGCACCCTGTTGGATATGAAACCCTGGCAGATGGCAGGATCGTCATGGTCAGTTTTCTTGACCTGATCAAAAACTCCACGTTATGGGTGGCGTTTCCGCACACGGTGTTCTCAGGGTTTACGACCGCAGCCTTCTTTGTGATGGGTATTGCGGCATACCATTTGATCCGCAAGAAGGAGATCGATCTTTTCTCAAGATCGTTTAAAATCGCGACAGTCTTTGGTCTGGTTGCCATTCTCGGTGTGATCGGAATTGGTCACAACCAGGCACAAGAAATGATCCGCACAGAACCGATGAAGATGGCCGCGGCAGAGGGGCTCTGGAATACAGAAAACCCCGCTTCGTTCTCGGTGATCACGCTGATCGATCAAAAAAATGATCGGGATATTGTGAACATTCGGGTTCCATATATTTTATCCTTCCTCGCATACGACAAGTTCAGTGGTGAAGTGCAGGGGATCAATAACATACAAAAAGAGTATGAAGCGAAATATGGCGCGGGGAATTATGTTCCTAACATCATGGTCAGTTACTTCTCCTTCAGAATCATGGTTTTTGCCGGATCCTTCCTGTTGCTGATTGCATTACTGGCGTTCATTTATGTGCTTCGGAAAAAACCGATGGAAAAAATGAAATTCCTTAAACTGTTTCCATTCTTCCTCTTCTTGCCTTACATTTGCAATACTGCCGGCTGGATATTGACCGAAATGGGCAGGCAGCCCTGGGTGGTCTTTGGGTTGCTGAAAACTGAGGATGCAGTCTCGAAAAGCATTACCAGCGGAATGGTCTTGACGTCATTGGTCCTTTTCACCCTCGTGTATGGAGTCTTAATGTTGGCAGATGTTTACCTTCTGGCAAGATATGCAAAAAAGGGTGCCGACTCCGAATCCATTGAAGCAGTTCAAGCAGCCGAATAAGGAAGGAGGAAAAGATGGATCTTAACATTTTATGGTTTGGCTTGATTGGTGTTCTCTACATCGTTTATTTTATGCTTGAAGGTTTCGATATGGGGGTGGGTATCCTTCTACCGTTGGTAGCGAAGGATGACCAGGAGCGCAGGGTGGTCATCAATACGATTGGGCCGCATTGGGATGGGAATGAAGTCTGGTTGTTGACCGCTGGCGGAGCCACCTTTGCTGCCTTTCCCCAATGGTACGCGACAATGTTCAGTGGTTTCTACCTGCCGCTTTTGCTCATCCTGTTGGCTCTGATATTCCGCGGAATCGCATTCGAATTCCGATCCAGAGATGAAAACAAAACCTGGCGCGGGTTTTGGGATTGGGCGCTCTTCTTTGGCTCGATCATCCCGGCTTTGCTGTGGGGCGTGGCTTTTGCCAATATCGTTAAAGGTGTGCCCATTGATGCGACGATGACCTACACCGGTGGGTTCTTCAACCTGTTGAATCCATTCGCGTTGATCGCCGGTCTGGTTTCGCTTGTTGGTCTGACGTTACACGGCTCGCTCTTCCTGGGATTAAAAACCACCGGTGAAATCCAGAAAAGAGCCGCTATCTGGACAAAGCGGCTCTGGGTGGCAGTATTGATCGCCATGGCAGGATTGATCGCAGCAGGAGCCACTTTCGCCCATGTGTTTACCTCCCTGGGTTCACCTGCATTCCTGGTAATCCTTCTTGCCTTCATCTTGCTGGTTGTTTTGGGTCTGGCAGCCCAAAAAGGCAGGATTGGTTTGAGTTTTATCCTGTCATCTTTGGCCATTCTGCTTACCACGGCCGCAGTTTTCCTGCAGTTGTATCCCAACGTGATGGTCTCCAGCACTGACCCGGCACTCAACCTCACCATCTATAATGCATCTTCCAGCCAATACACACTGGGGGTGATGGCCAGGGTGGCGTTGATCCTGGTGCCGATCGTCCTGGCCTATACGGCCTGGTCATATTGGATTTTCAGGAAGAGAGTTACAGCCTCACCTGAAGACCTGAAATACTGATCCATGATAAGGATACCCGAGAGGTCGGGAATCCTTTTTTTTGAGGATGTTTTTTGCTTTTTGTGTTAATATAGAACCAGTAAATCGGAGGAACTATGGCTTGTAAAGAAAAGCAGATCGTTGAAACAGCCAATGGCCCCAAGGCGATTGGTCCGTATTCAGTTGGCGTCATTGCGGCAGCATTTGTATTCGCGTCAGGGCAATTGGGACTGGATCCCAAAACAGGAGCACTGGTGGAGGGTGGGGTTGAGGCTGAAACCCGGCAGGCTCTGATCAATCTGAAGAATATCCTGGAGACAGGAAATTCCTGCATGGAAAATGCCGTCAAAACCACTGTTTTCCTCAGAGACATCGCCGATTTCGCGAAGATGAACGCGGTTTATGCCGAGTTCTTTACGGAGAATCCTCCCGCGCGTTCAGCCATACAGGTTGCCGCCCTGCCGAAAAACGCGGCAGTTGAAATTGAAGCCATTGCGCTGCTGAATAAATAGCACCGGACTCATTTTTAAGTAACCATGGTCTCACCATTCCATCAGGACCGCTGATCGAGTATTTATGCGTGTTTCACTGATCATTCCTTGCTTTAACGAAGAGAAGACGATCGATCAATTGCTTGAGTCGATCAAAGGACAAACGTACCCGCAAGAAGATATGGAAGTCATCATCGCAGATGGAATGTCAACTGATCGAACGCGTGAGATCATCCTGGCTTACCAGAGCGCTCATCCAGCGATGAATATCCGCGTGGTGGATAATCCGAAGCGGGTGATCCCGGCCGGGTTGAACGCAGCCATCCGGGCTTCATGCGGAGAATTGATCGTGCGGATGGATGCGCACACGATCCCGGCAAAAGATTATATCGAATTAAGCGTACGAGCTTTTGACGAAGGAAAAGGTGAGGATGTCGGAGGCGTTATTGATATCACGCCGGGAAGCCCGAACTGGATCGGCAGATCGATCGCCGTCGCCACCCGTCATCCACTGGGTGTGGGAGATGCCATGTATCGCTGGGCCAAGAAACCGATGTATGCTGATACTGTTGCATTTGGGACCTACGCCAGAAAAACCTTCGATAAAATTGGCTTTTACGATGAGTCTCTGGTGGCCAATGAAGATTATGAGATGAATGCACGCTTGAGAGCGACCGGTGGAAGGATCTGGATCGATCCGGCCATTCGGGCAACGTATCATTCCCGGCCGGATCTCTCCAGTCTGGCAAGACAATACTTCAATTATGGTTTTTATAAGTTACGAATGTTGAAACGATTCCCGGAAACCATCCGTTGGCGTCAGGCTTTGCCCCCGCTATTTGTTTTGGGGGTTTTGATGTTATTATTATTGGCGACCTTTTGGAAATTTGCGTTTTACACCTTGCTCTGCGTTGTTTTCCTTTACTGCGCGATATTGCTCGTCGGAGCGATTCCAGAGGCAAAAAAAAAGAGAGACTTTGTTCTGATTCCGGGAATTGCGCTGGCCATTATGACCATGCATTTCTCCTGGGGATCAGGTTTCTTGTGGAGCATCCATAAAGGAGACACTGACAAACAACATGGCAGTTGAACGCATCACATCAAAAAGGCAATGGCGCATTCGTGTGCGTGAACGCCGCTTTATTTTGTTAGCGGGGGACTTGATTGTCGGCTATCTTGCTGTTTTTATCTCAATTTTCTTCTGGGCTAAAAAGGATTGGCTGGACTTTTCAATGGAGTTTGTCAACCAGAGAGCTCCTGTTTGGTTTTACTTCCTGCCTGTCCTATGGATCGTCATGATGATGGACCTGTATGATATCAGCCGGGCCAATCGAAGAAAAGATACACTTCAGGGTGTCGCTACATCGGCCTTGATCAGTTCTTTATTATATATGGTGATCTTCTTCATCTCTGAGCCAAATTCACTGCCGCGCCGCGGTGTGGCTTTCTTTGTTGTCAGTGTCACGGTTTTGTCCCTTTTGTGGCGGTTTTTGTACATTCGGGTGTTTACAGCGCCGATCTTTTCAAGGCGTGTTCTGGTCATAGGTGCCGGTGTGGCAGGTTCAACCCTGGCGATGATGACCAATAAAATGACCCCTCCGCCGTTTGTCATCGTCGGTTTCATCGATGATGATGATGAGAAAAGCGGAAAGACGGTTGAGGGTTTTCCTGTGCTGGGAACGAACAAGGAATTGCCGGATTTGATCAGCGAGAATAATATCTCCGACTTATTTTTCGCCATCTCGGGTGATGTCAAACCGGATATGTTCCGTAACATACTTTCAGCAGAAGAGCAGGGCATTGAGGTGACGTCGCTGCCGGTGATCTATGAAGAGGTTTTCGGCAGGGTACCCATTTATCTGCTCCAATCAGATTGGATCCTACGCACTTTTATCGATCAGGCTCACACCTCCAGCTTATATGAAACCGGGAAACGATTGATCGATATCGTTTTCAGCCTGCTTGGCGGGCTGGTATTATTGGTTTTATTCCCGTTTGTCTCATTGATCATTGCAATTGATAATGGTTTTCCGATCTTTTACCACCAACCGCGGGTTGGAAAGAATGGAAGACCTTACCGAATTTACAAGTTCCGTACTATGGTAAAGGATGCCGAAAAGGCCGGAGCGAGAACTGCCAGTGTAAATGATCAGCGTATCACGCGCTCAGGCAAGTGGCTCCGGCGCAGTCATATCGATGAATTACCCCAGGTAATCAATATTCTCAAAGGGGATATGAGTGTGGTTGGCCCGAGAGCAGAACAGATCGAGTTGGTGGACAAGTTCCAAAAAGAGCTGCCATTTTATCGGGCACGTTTGATGGTTCGGCCGGGATTAACAGGGTGGGCACAGATCAACCAGCGATACGCCTCAACGACGGAAGACACGGCAGTCAAGCTGGAATATGATCTCTATTATATAAAGCACCGCGACCTGATGCTGGACTTTACGATTATTTTCCGTACGGTAGGTTCAGTGATTGGTTTTAAAGGACTTTAAATGAAATCAAAAACAACCATCCGTAATCGTTATATCTTACTATTAGATCTTTTGCTCGTAGCTGCTTCGGTGTTTGGGTCATATGGCCTTCGTTTTGAGTGGGGGCAGCAATTCTTTGACTACTTGCCTTCAGCGTATTGGATGCTTGGCGCTGCCTTGATCCTTAAACCGCTTGCCTATTATCTATTTGGCATGTATCGCCGGCTTTGGACTTATGCGAGTATTCAAGAGCTAAAACTGATCATTGCAGCAGTGACCACCGGTTCAGTGATGCTTTCGCTTACCATGGTCATTTTGGCTGCTGTAAAGGCTTTTACCGGGTTTTCGCGTGGAATTCTGATCATTGACTGGTTGTTGTCCGTTTTGTTTGTTGGCGGACTGAGGTTCACCATGCGAATTATTTCGGAGAGTCAGAGTTCTTTTTCCGCGAAGAATAAGAGTGCCAAGCGTACCCTGATCGTTGGTGCAGGTGATGCCGGTGCGCTGGTTGTTAAAGAACTGCAAAAAAATCCTGAATTGAACCTGCAACCGGTAAGTTTTCTTGATGACAATCCTTCAAAATTAAGGCAACAGATCTATGGCATTCCGGTGGATGGAACGCTTTCTGATATTGGTAAGGTTTTGGAACACAAGAAAATCGATGAGGTGATCATTGCCATCCCAAGTGCTGGGGGTAAGGTCATCCGCATGGTGGCTGACGTTTGTCGCCTGAAAGGGATTTCCTTTCGCACGATGCCGGGTCTATACGAGCTATTGGGAGGCAAAGTCAGTGTCAATCGCCTTCGTGAAGTGGATATCACCGACCTGCTGCGAAGGCCGCCGAGTTTTGTAAAAAGTGAGTTGGTGGGAACAGTCATCAGCGGCAAGATGGTGATGGTGACCGGTGCAGGCGGATCGATTGGCCGGGAATTGTGCCGGCAGATCGCCCGCTGGAGTCCTTCCGGACTGATCCTGCTTGGACATGGTGAGAATTCCATCTTTGAAACAGTCCTTGAGATGCAGGAGGTCTATCCCGGACTTCCGCTCTTCCCGGTGATTGCTGATGTGCGTGAGTTTGCCCGCCTGGATGGTGTTTTCAAACGCCTGCATCCGGAAGTCGTTTTCCATGCCGCCGCTCACAAACACGTGCCCTTGATGGAATTGAACATCGATGAAGCCATCAATAACAATGTTCTTGGGACGAAAAATGTCGTGAAGGCCTCCGAGCAGAACAACGTTGAACGGTTGGTCATGATCTCCACGGATAAGGCGATCCGACCGATCAACATCATGGGAGCTTCGAAGAGATTGGCGGAAATGATCGTACTTGACGCCGCTCACCGGACCGGCAGGGCTTTTTGCGTCGTCCGCTTTGGAAATGTACTTGGCAGCCGGGGTAGTGTTGTCCCTCTGTTTAAACGACAGATCGCCAGGGGTGGTCCGGTCACGATCACCCATCCAGAGATGAAACGATATTTCATGACCATTCCGGAAGCGGTGTATCTTGTTCTTCAAGCCGCGGGTATGAGCCAGTCGGGTGAAACATTCATCTTGAATATGGGGCAGCAGGTGCGGATTCTTGACCTGGCAGAAGATTTGATCCGGCTATCTGGATTGGAACCCG
>CAYWCH010000038.1:0-2262 GCA_964456715.1 uncultured Anaerolinea sp.
TGTGCTCTACCAAATAAAAACACTCCCTCGAAAAGGAGTGCCAGTGCCGAGACTGGGAATCGGACCCAGGACACCACAATTTTCAGTCGTGTGCTCTACCAACTGAGCTATCTCGGCATTAGGGTTGTATTTTACCTGACCGATGGGGATGTGTCAAGAAATTCGCTTTATTCCAGTGGATTTTTGCCCACCGAAAAACTGCATTTCTCAGCTCCGTTGGCGCGGCATTCAGTCTCGCATACCACGTAAAACTTGCCGCCGCTGATCCAGGCTAAAAAGCCCTGCAGCAGACCGGTAGTGAAATCGCACAAGGTCGTGCCCGATTTTCCCCCCGCGGCATCATTCACATCCACGCGGAATTCCCCTTCACCACTGTGTACCGAGGCCTTCACGCCATAGTTTTTCTCAAACCAGCTTGCCATCAGTTCAAGTCCCCTGCGTACCTTGACACGTATGGGCAGAAAGCGGAAATCCGGGTTTTCGAACCCGATCTCCCGGCCGTCTTTTTCCAACAGATATTTAAACGCAGCCCGTCCGGAACAGATCGCCACCCCGCTTGTCCCTGCCTTGCCGTACATTTCGTGCATCTGCTTAAGCACATCAGCGTTTACTTCCGGTTCGCCCTGTGCCAGTTTTTGCAGCTCAGCCGCATCGGCGGCTCCGATCGTTTCTTCCAGGCCCAAAAACAGCGGCGAATCCAACTTCCCTTTCAGAACCATGTTCATCGAATCCATGAGGTCCTCGCGTGGTTATTTCTTTTTATCGACTTCTTCAAGGATGGCATAAAGCAACTCAAGCAGGACTGTCTTCACCGAACTTTTGTCTTTGGCGATACAGGGCAGCACCTTGATACCTTCGTCCAGACGGAGCGCCAGACGGATATCTTCCACGTCCCAGGCATCGGGAAGATCCTGTTTATTTGCTGCAACGATATAGGGGGTCGGAGCATAGGCGTGGAAAGTTTCGAGAATATTGCGGGCTTCCTTGAACGTCTCAGGGCGGGTACTGTCAACGATAACAATAAATCCAAGCATGCCCTCAGAGAGGATTTCCCACATGAAATCAAATCGTTTTTGTCCCGGAGTGCCAAACAGGAAGAGCACCAGGTCCTCATCAACGGTGATGCGGCCGAAATCCATGGCCACCGTGGTCGAGTCTTTGACCTTCTCGGCTTCAGCCGTGATTTTCTTCTCGGTCGAGACCACATCGATCTCGGACACAGAACGGATCAGCGCCGTCTTCCCTGAGTTGAATGGTCCAGTCACAACGATTTTTACTGTTTGAGTCTGCATCGTTCTTTTCCTTTGCGCTTTTATATCGAGCGTATTCTTTCGATCAAACGATTGACCAAACCCCGCTGACCCTTATAGTCGAAGGGTTGTATCTGTTTACCCGGCATTGCCACCGGCGCGCCACCCGGACGTACGAGTTCCACCAGGCCTGCCTGGAGCAATGCGTATACCACCCGCCGGATCTCGATGCCATCCATGTTCGTGATATCGGCGATCTGCTGGATCGAGTTCTTCGGATCAACGTAATTGACCACCTGCCATTCTTTTTCAGACAGGTTGACATTGCGAATGTTTGTGCCGGGTCGATCAGAGAAACGCAGCGCCATCTCCAGGCTGGGAATCTCCGACTTGAGATCTTCAAGTTCATGCAGCTTGCGCGCGCCTTCCACGATCAGGCTTTCCAGTTCGATCCTGGCCGGTATCCGATCTGCAGGGATCATTTCCCCGGCCTCAAAGTGGAAAAATCCTTCCCCCCAGGTGAGCAGGCCGCGCATTTCAGCGCTCAGTGATTTCGCCAGCACATCGAATATTTCGTCCTGGTTTAGATAACCGCCGTTTACCAGAAAAAGTCCGGTTTCCTTGTCTGACCTGCCGGCCAGTCGGTCGGTCAACAATTTGTATTGGCTGGGGGAGATCTTCTTTTCTTCGGCCACACGTTGCAGCAGGGTCTTTTCCTGCTGTCCGATCTGGATATTGCACAATTGCCCATTACGGAAATTGACGCGTGCTTCATCGCGGGATCCCTCGATATACAGCGTTCCCGACTTTTTGGCGATGTTCACCAGGTTAAGTATTTGTGTGACTGAAAAATCGCGAAGATTGCCTTTTAAGGCCATAGCCATCCTGTTTCAATAGATAAGCAATAGAAATTATACTTACAAGGGAAGAGTAAGTCAATTAACCGAACTGAATCATCTGCAGCGAAATCAGGATTGGATATAATCGTTAACGGATAACTACATGCCTGATC
>CAYWCH010000038.1:2272-14486 GCA_964456715.1 uncultured Anaerolinea sp.
TGGACTTCATCCAGCGAGTGTCTCGAAGTTGGAAACTCGACCTCGAAGCCCGTGAATTATCCTCCGCCCGCGACGAGTTCATCCGCCTTGCCAAGGATCGCGACCTCTTCGAGGAAATCATCGCAGCCCTGCCGGAGCGCACTTCAGCCGCATGGAAATATTTGATCGCGCACAAGGGACAGGAATCATGGTCGATCTTCACCCGCCAGTTTGGTGAACTGCGCGTTTTTGGCGCGGCAAAAAGGGTGCGTGAGGAACCTGATTTGCATCCAATTTCTGCCACTGAAGAGCTGTGGTATCGCGGCTTGATCGGACGCGCCTTCCTGAACCGCCCTCCCGCCACCCAGGAGTACGTTTACATCCCGGACGAGTTTTTTGCCTTCGTTCAACCCCCGCAAGACAATGACAATCGGATCGAACTGCGTCCGGCTGCTGCGCTTGAGAAAAAACTGACTTCCCCTGCCTCGGACCGCATTCTGGACGACATCACCGACCTGCTGGCTGCGCTGCGTATGGGCCGTCCGCTGCAAAGTGTGTTTTCAGCCCACAGCGAGGTCTATCAGCATTTCATCACCGGCTTACTGGTCGAAACCGGTCTATTAACCTCTCCACTCACCCCCGATGCTGCCCGATTGAAAGAATTCCTGGCGTGCCCGCGCGGTGAAGCCCTGTTGGAATTGTTCCAAACATGGGTCAAGAGCAGCCGCATCAACGACCTGCGCATGCTGCCCGGCCTACTCTTCGAGGGGGATTGGAGCAACGATCCGCTTGCTGCGCGCGGCTTGGTGATCAATACCCTGAGGCGCACCGACCCCAAAACCTGGTGGAGTTCCTCGGCTTTTATCAGCCAGGTCATAGAGAAACAACCTGATTTTCACCGCCCGGCCGGGGATTACGATTCCTGGTTCATCCGGGACGCAGCCACCAACGAACACCTGTACGGCGTGCAATACTGGGACCGCATCGAAGGCGCGCTGCTCCATTATCTGCTAAGTGGTCCGATGCGCTGGTTGGGGGCGGTCGATCTGGCCCGCAGCGACAAGGGCAGCCGCTTCACCGCTTTCAAACTTTCAGCCATCGGCGCGGATATGATCGAGGATCGCGCGCCTTCCAGTTGCAAAGCGGAAGATGGCGCTCTCGTCATCAGCAGCAACGGCGTCCTGCACGTGCCTGCCAATACACCGAGGGCCATCCGTTACCAGGTGGCGCGCTTCAGCAGTCTGCTGCCCGGAGAAAGCAGTGAGCGCAAGTATCGCATCACCCCGGCATCGCTTGAAGCCGCTTCCGGTCAGGGATTGAAAGTCGCTCATCTGTTACAGCTCTTCCAACAGGCCAAAGTGAAAGACCTTCCGCCCAACTTGGTGCAGCAAATGGAACGCTGGGAGAAGTACGGAGCCGAGGCGTCCATCGAACAGGTGCTCCTGCTGCGGCTTTCCCGCCCCGAGTTGCTGCCTCTGCTGCAAAAGAACAGCCGTGCCAGCCAGTGCATTGCCAGTGTGCTTAATAACCAGGCCATTCTGCTCAAACCCGGCAAGGTGGAACAAATGCGCCAGAGCCTGGCTGAACTCGGTCTGCTGGCCGATGTAAAGCTCGACTCAGATGTATAATTCCTAAGCCCCAGCGAAAAGGCCGGGGGAAATCCTTCTTGAAGAGGTGAATATGACTAAAAGACTGGAGTGGGTCCAACAGGAACTTGATGGCTTGAAAGAAGCCGGCCTGTACAACCGGATCCGCACACTGGGATCCCCGCAGGGACCCTGGTTGATCGTTGATGGAAAGAAAGTGCTCAACTTCTGTTCCAATAACTATCTGGGTCTTGCCAATCATCCAATACTCGTCACCGCAGCTCAGGAAGCCTTGAAGAAATACGGCGCCGGCCCCGGAGCTGTACGCTCGATCGCCGGTACGATGGACATCCACCTGGAACTGGAAAAACGCCTGGCTGAATTCAAGGGCGTTGAGGCAGCCATCACCTTCCAATCCGGCTTCTGTGCCAACCTGGCCACCATCCCCGCCCTGGTGGGCAAGGAAGACGTGATCTTCTCGGATGAACTCAACCATGCCAGCATCATTGACGGCAGCCGCCTTTCCGGCGCGCGCATCGTCAGATTCGCCCATGCAGACCCCGCCGACCTCGAAAAAGTGATCAAGGAAAACGCCGGCACCTATCGCCGCGCCTTGATGATCACGGACGGCGTCTTCAGCATGGACGGCGACCTGGCTCCTCTCGACAAGGAATATGAGATCACCAGCAAGTACGACGTGATGCTGATGGTCGACGATGCGCACGGTGAAGGCGTTGTCGGCCGCGGCGGACGCGGTATCGTGGACCACTACCACCTGCACGGTAAAGTGGACGTTGAAGTCGGCACCATGTCGAAGGCTTTCGGCTCGGTTGGCGGCGTCGTTGCCGGCAACGCACAGATTATCGATTGGCTGCACCAGCGCGGCCGTCCCTTCCTGTTCTCCTCGGCCATCACCCCGCCGGATGTGGCTGCCTGTATCGCCGCGGTGGACCTGCTCGAATCGTCCACAGAGCTAGTGGATAGACTATGGGACAACGCCAAGTACTTCAAGGCAGAGATGAAATCCTACGGCTTCGACACCGGCGTCAGCACCACTCCCATCACCCCGGTGATGCTCGGCGAGGCTCCACTGGCGCAGCAATTTAGCCGTGAACTGTACGAAAACGGCGTATTTGCCATGGCGCTGGGTTTCCCGACCGTGCCAAAAGGCAAGGCGCGTATCCGCGTCATGATCTCCGCTGCGCACAGCCGCGACGATCTGGACCAGGG
Organism: uncultured Anaerolinea sp.; assembly: GCA_964456715.1. Taxonomy (GTDB): domain Bacteria; phylum Chloroflexota; class Anaerolineae; order Anaerolineales; family Anaerolineaceae; genus UBA6107. The sequence continues at coordinate 5,068 of CAYWCH010000038.1, forward strand.
TCTGGCAACCTTCAAGAAGGTTGGTCAGAAACTCGGTGTGATCAAATAAGAAATTAACACCACAGAGACACTGAGTTCACGGAGAATTTCCATTTCTCAGTGTTCTCTGTGCCTCTGTGGTTATTCTTTTTTTGGTTATTGTTTACTCATCTTTTAGAAAGTTCATTCCGCGAACAAAAACTCTTGCTCGGCGTGCGAATTTTCATCACCCGTCTTTTTCATTTCATCATCCTTCGCCGGCGCCAGCTGAGGAACGGTGCCACTACCTTTCTCACGTAATACTTGGCCACAATTGGCGCGAAGAAGCTGCCGCCGTCGCGGTAATGCACCCGCAGCATCTCAGGCCAGCAGCGGTCGTCGGCATTGATCGTCTTGGCGTCGGCGTGCATGCGGAAGTTCGCCCATACCGGTCCAGGCAGGTATTGCAATTTGGTCACCCCGGCTAATCGTACCCACAGGTCATAATCCATGGCAAAGAAAAAAGTGGGGTCCAGCGGGCCAATCTGCTGCCAATACTCAGCGCGGAAAAAGGTGGCCGGCTGCGGCACGTGCACGTAACCGCGGCGCAGCTTCTTGAGGTCTGTCTGCGCAGCCGGGAACTTACCAATGACCCGCGACTCTTCATCGATAAAGTTGAGGTCGCTGTACACCACCCCCACCTCGGGATGCTCATTCAGATACTTTACCGCTGCGCTGACCGCGCCGGGATTGTAGGTGTCATCGGAATTGATATAGGCCAGGATCTGCCCCTTCGCCCGGTTGAATCCCTTGTTGATGGCATCGGTCTGTCCCCTGTCCTTCTCGGAGACCCAGTAAGCCAGGCGTTTCTCGAAGGACTTGATGACCTCCACAGTGTTATCGGTGGAACCGCCATCGATGACCAGGTACTCGATGTGCGGATAATCCTGATCCAACACCGAGCGCATGGTCTCTGCCAGGAATTTCCCTTGGTTATAAGATGGGGTGACGATCGAAACCAATTCATTCATGATAAGTGATCACTCCTGCACAGGCAGAGGTTGGGAAAGATCAAATAGGTAATATCCCTCACCCTGCTCGTAGGGGTAGTGTTCAAAAAGCAAGTTATAAAGCTGTTTTTGCGATTTGAAATCGTTGAGCAGGGTCACCAGGAAATATTGCTTGCCTTCTGTCTTCTTTGCGAAGGTTTTCTCAAACGATTGCTCCTCATTCCCTGCCAGAGATTGCACGGTCATGTCGCCGCGGGTCTCCCACAGGGTGGGTCCAATGAAACCCCAATAGCTCAGGCGATAACCGTAATCGTGCGTCAATGCCACGATGGGCGTGCCCTGACCGATCTTGTCGCCCAATTTTTTCCAATATTTCTCTTCGTAATGGTAATCGTCGCTGAGGAGCACCGAGCGCGATTTGAACACGGTCAGTGCCACGGAGAAGACCAAAACAGCCGCGATCAGGATTCGAACAACAATCCCGGGCTTCATAGATTCGATTTTCTCCATGAACATGGCAAAGAACAGACCAAATCCCAGCGCGACCATGGGAATAATCGGCAACTGGTAATAGTTGTGGGTGTATATGTGATATGCGAATACGAATCCCTGCAGCAGATAACCAATCCACAGGCAGCCATAGAGCACGCGGCCTTCCTTCTTGATGAACAGGAAGAAAGCCAGCACAGCCATGATGAGCGGGATGTAGTCGACCACCGATTTGGCCATCATGAACCAATTGAGAAACCATTTCGGGTCAGAGTACAGAGCCGGGAAGAAGCGCGAACCAAATAACGAGCCAGAGTTGCCGCCGACGGTTGCGCTCAAGACGTTATAGAGCAAACCGGGCAGCAGAGAAATGGCAGCCATCATGTAAACGCGCCAATTGCGCACTGCCTTTTTGAACCCACCCAGCAGGACAAAACCGATGAACGGAATACCGACAAAGAAAACCGCGGTAGCTTTGACCAGGATGGCCAGCCCGGTGAAGATGGAAGCCAGCAGCGCACTGCCAACCGTGTCTTTCTCACTCCAGCGAAACTGAAAATACAGCGCGGTGATCATCAGTGAGATCATTAACGGATCGGGTTGGATGCTGCGCCCGGCAATCACCCCGAATGGCAGCAATTCATAGAGAGCTAACGCGGCGACCGCGCCGTTGGTAGACATCAGCTTACGGGCCAGCAGAAAGAGAGGAATCCCTCCCAATACCCAGAACAGGCTGGAATAAACCCGCGGGATCTCGAAATTCTCTCGGCCAGCCACGGCATAGGTCAACGCCGTCAGGTGCTCGAGGATGGTCGGTTCAACAATGACCTCGTCCGTGCCTTCCTGAATGCCAAAGGCACGCTGCGCTTCCGGCAGGGCTTGGGTGGCAGGCAGATCCATTTCATAATAGTAACCGCGTGCCAGAATGAGCGAATGCAATTGCCGGGTGGCTGCAAAGTCGAGCGGCGGATCGGAGATATCGATCAGGCGAGTACCGAAACCAACCAAAACAAAGAAGGCGACCAGCAAAATACGGACCAGCCGGGTATTTGGCAGGAATAAAACCTTGTAGTCTTTCTGAGTTTCACTCATCGGTCACCTTGGGGTTCCTATTTGGCGTTCAAACTGGCTGCTCGAGCCTGGATGCGGCGCTCGCGCAATTTTTGCAGTCCGAGCGGGGCAAAAAGGGCATAGACCATACGATACCATTCGGGCAGGATGATATCCGGCGCCAGCAAAAATCCGCGCCAGTACGATCGGAACGAACCCTTGTAATCACCGGCATCCAGCAGGTAAAAGGCATTGATACGCTCCGCTCCGGCCTGGATATTAGGGAGCAGCCAGGCGACATTTTCAGCGAATTCGGGTGTTTTGCGCATCCAGTCAACAATGCGATAGGCTTCCTTGCCGAACTCGGCTGCTTGGGCCAGGTTTTTGCAATCTTCATGATAATGAGCCCCTGCCCACAGTTGAGGATCGTATTTCATGCCGCCCTGCAACCCCACCCGCAGCCACAACTGGTGATCGAGCATGAACTGGTAGCTCAAATCCAGATAACCGGCAGCTTCGAGTGCGGAACGGCGCATGAATACTGCCGGCTGTCCGATGATGTGAAAGGTCATCAGGTCGGCCAGGCTCCAGTTGCCGTAATGCAGGTTATTAAGGATGCGGCCATCCTTATCCACCACCTGGACATCGCCGTAAACAAATGCAGCATCCGGGTTGGCTTGCAAAGCAGCCACAGCAGCGCTGATGACGCCCGGCTGGTAATAATCGTCAGAATTGACCCAGGCGATGAATTCGCCCTTGGCCCGTGCAAAGCCCTTGTTGATGCCGTCCGCCTGCCCTTTGTCCTTTTCTGAGACCCACCAGGCCAGTTTACTGGCATACTTCTTGATGATCTCGACGCTGCCATCGTTGGAACCACCATCGGCAATGAGGTACTCGATGTTGGGATAATCCTGCTCGAGCACGGAGCGGATGGTCTGCTCCAGAAAGGCAGCCTGGTTGTAACTGGGGGTGACGATCGAGACCAACGGCTTGGAATTCATCCTAGAAAAGCCCTTCATATTCAGCTTTTGGGAAGACAGTCAACTTGCCGCCGACAGTGGCATCGATGATCTCACGGTTGGCTTTCTTGTATGCTTCACGCGCCATGGCGTAGGCGATCTCCGAGGTTTCCAGGTCTGGCAGTTGCCAGCGGAAGCCCTTGCCAAAGTAAGCGGGGTTAAAGTGATTGGGGTCGTCGCCGCTGGAAACCACGGTGGTATTGGGTTTGCCCTGGGTGGCAAAGCTGTGATCCACTCCGATCAGGATAACCTGCTTGAAACCCAGGTGGAATGCCAACTGCATGGCCACATACGTAACTGTTGCGCCTTCCCACAACCGCCCGGCAGCGTTGCCATTGAAGCAGGGCAGCTCATAAGAGGTGTACAGGTAATGCAGATTCTGGGCCGGCTGGATCCACTTGCGGCCGCGCCACGAAACGAAGGTGGGGATGGGCAGCGCGCGGATGTCTTCAGCGCACTGCTCGGTGACCAGGTCATTGACCGTGAGCAGCATGGATGTCTTGAATCCGAGTTCGTCGAAAGCCAGGTAGAAGCGGTTCATGCCGATGGTGAACTCGTTCTGCAGCTTGGTCAGGTCGGTGTTTTTCAGGCTCGGACCGTTACCGATGATGAAGCAGCGTTCGCCATCATGCGTACTACGCAGTGCATTCAATTTTTTGATCGAATCGACCCGCCAGGGATGGAGACGGCTCTCAGGCCAGCGGGTTGCCAGGATGGCCGAATCGCGCACGGTACGCAGCGCATTCGCAAGCGGTACGGGAATGGATTGAACGAGTCTGGCGCGCATGGCTTACTCCGTGCTCAATCGCGCGGTCGCACCGCCATCGACTACCAGGGCCTGCCCGGTCATAAAGGAAGATTCTTCGTTATCCGCCAGGAAGTAGATGGCCTGGGCGATTTCATCGGCGGTGCCAATGCGGCCGTTGACCGTCTTTCTGGCCAGGTTATCGAGGCGTTCATTTACCGATGGACCGCTCATGTGGTCGCGGTTCATACTGTCACGCAGCATGGGGGTATCCACCGCACCGGGGAGCACCGCGTTGACGCGGATGTTATCGGATGCAAATTCAATGGCCATCGCGCGGGTCAGCGCCAGGATGCCACCCTTGCTGGCAGCGTAGGCAGCGATGCTCGCGGAGGTCTGCACGGCATGAACGGAGGAGACGTTGACGATCGCGGCCTTCCCTGCTTTTACCAGCAGCGGATGGGCGTAACGCGCGCCAATGAAAGTCGGACGCAGGTTGGTGGCGATGGTCTGGTCCCACTCCGCCACGCTGGTCTCGATGATCGGTTTGTGGATCTGCACGGCAGCGTTGTTCACCACGGCATGTAGCACGGGGGTAAAAGAAGCGGCCTTCTGATAGATCTCAACGATCTGTTCAGGGATCGAGACGTCTTTTTGGATGAACAGACCATCATCAGGAAAACCCGGACCGAACTCGTTGCGGTCCACCCCGATCACCGTCCAACCCTTTTCGGCGAATAAGCTGACCACTGCCCGGCCAATACCGCCGGCCGAACCGGTCACCAGCACCACGCGTTTGTCTTTGGACATTATTCCCTCGTTTACCGATTTTGCGCCAGTTGATCCAGGTCGTCTGCCGGAACCCCCAGGCCGTTTAGCAGGTTGCGGATCGTGTTCCAGTGAACCCGTTCCCAGGCCTGCGGGCTTGAATTTGAATTATGAGCGGCCAGCATCACGTTATCCATTTTGAGCAGTGGAAAATCTTTGGGGAGCGGCTCGAGTTCGAACACATCCAGGGCGGCACCGGCGATCTGCCCTGCCTGCAATGCCGCGGTGAGCGCTCTTTCATCCACCACCGGTCCACGTGAGGTATTGATGAGGATGGCGTCTTTCTTCATCCACGAAAGCGTTTCGGCGTTTACCAGGTGACGGCTGCTGGGGTTCAGATCGGTGTTCATACTGACGAAATCCGACCGCTGCAGCAAGTCTTTCAGGCTGGTCATCTCCACATTGTTCTCCAGAATGAAATCCGGAGCGATGGGTTGAATATCGTTGCCCAGGATGGTCATACCAAACCCGCGGGCACGGCGGATCACCGCCTTGCCGACGTTGCCAACGCCGATCACACCCAGGGTGCACTCCGAAAGCGAGCGTCCGGGGAGTTTCTGCCAGATGCCATCCTTCATGGCCCGATCCATCCAGGGCAGACGGCGGGCAAAAGCCAGCATGTAACCAATTACCGAATCAGAGACCGGCAGGGTAAAGGCGTTGGGAGTGTTCTTGAGCGCGACTCCAAGTTCCTGGCAGGCTGCTTTATCGATCGAGTCGATCCCCGTTCCCCACTTGGAGATCACTTTGAGACGCGGCAGACAGCCCTCGATTACCCGTCGCGAATAGCGGTCGTCGCCGCAAATGGCACCGTCGAATTGGCCGGCATACTTCAGGATATCTTCTTCTTCCAAACGTTCTTCTACGTGTGGGGTGATCAGCTCGATCCCATAGTGTGAAAAGACCGGACGAAACCGGTCGACTGTGGGCAGCATATAAGGTGCAGACATTAATACAGAAACCATTTTTCACCTTTCGATCAATGCGTCGAATGGACTAATTATAAAGCAAATTTTAGGGGCGAATTACTGGTTCAGCTCGTAGCGGTAAAGGTTGAAATCATCCTTGCCGCGGATCACACCGATATCGATCAACCGTCCGTTGAGAAACTCATGGTAAGGATCAGAAGACAGCATGATATAGGAATTGCCATATACATAATTCAAAGGGATCGCATCGAGGAATGCCCTGGCGGTGCCGGATTGCAACGCCTGGAAATATTGCAGGCTGTTGATCAACCCGTCCAGGTTGACCACGGTACGGTCTTCAATAAAGTAAGCAACGAAACCGCCACCGGTCATACCGATTTTCGCGCCTGATTCCGTCAAGCGCTCGACCTCATTCACTTCGGCCAGATATGCGTATTCGTCCTTCTGGCTGACCTGGGAAGGGTATCTGGACGCAATGTAGTCGTAATGCCTCGCGCCGAGAATGGCCACCATCAGCACCGCGATCGTCACCGTCCAAACCAGTTTGGGTTTGAAGCTGTCCAGCCAGGTGAAGAATGGATCGAGTAATACGGCTGCCAGCAAAATCAGAGTCATCATCTGGCTTACCCAGTACCAGGACCGCATGGCCTGGTAGCCAACGGTGTTGTAATAAGCCACCTGCAAAAGACTGCCGATAAGTAATGCCGGGATCAGTAACCGGACGGTTTGTTTGCCAGCCCGCTTCTCATGCGAGTTGAGCACAGCGAATACTGCGAATACCAGCAACAGGAAAAGACCCAGGAACAGCACCGAATGCATGATGACCGATTCATTCTTTAACAGTTTCAGGATGGTTTCAGTCACCGAATCCACCTTGGAGGTGACCAGCGACCAGGGGCTGTCACTGGTCCGCGGGCTGAGTCCGAGCAGGGTCAACAGCGAACTTTGCCGGGCATAAGGGGTGTTGGGCAATGTGCTCCACCACACCTTGACCCGTCCGCTTACCGGAGAGAACGTACCGAATGTCAACTTGTTGAAGGTGACGTAGATTCCCATCAGAAGCGCGATCGGAGCAGCGAACCCGGCGCCGCGCAGGAGATCGCCTTTCCAGTTTGCCTTGACCCATTCACCGAATTGCCTGAAGGGATTTACGCTTGTTTCACCAGTGCGCCGCCAGACCAGGCGCAGGCAGAAGATCAACGAACTGCAAATGGCAGCATCCAGCGCCAACAGGGAACGCGAGAACATCGGGAATATCCCCAGCCAGTTTAACGCGGCCATGAGCACGTACATCAGTCCAAAGTTGATCCCTGCCGCCAGAAGCTGCAGCAACAGCTTTTGCCAGGGTTTGCGGTTGGCGAAACCCGCGTACATGCTGCAGAAGTAATAAACCATCGGTTTGAATAGAATTGCTACCCCCAATGAGGGATAGATCGAATATGCATTGATGCGGATCTCATCCAGGCCAAAACGCAGCACCCAACTGGCAAGCATCGCCAGGCAGATCACCCCAAGGTCAAAGATATATCGGCGCGGGATGCGGTTTACCTTGAACATGAGGAAAAAGCCAATCGCGGCGACGATGAAAACGTTATCCAGCCTGGCCAGGATGGCCAGCACACCCACCAGCCCAACAATCGCCATTTGTTTGAACGTGACCTTTTCAGCAAACAGGAGACGTTCAGCCTTCGAGACCAGCAGGATGAGGAAGAACGCGCTGATGGCTGATTCCATACCGTGCTCGGTGACCGTGGAAAAGATCGTTGGGAGCAATGCCCACAGAAAAGCTCCCACGGCTGCCGCGGCCGGATGAAGGTGACGGGCTGTCAGGCGATACATGACCAATGCCGTGCCGGCATTGAACAACCCGCTCACGATGATCAGCACCCTGAGCGGCAGGATCAGATCGAAGCTGGCCAGCCAGAAAACACAAAGGCAGACCACCATCCACAGAGGATGAAAGCCGTTGGATAAGTTGATGCCGTCGAAGGAGAATCCGTGGCCGGAAAGAAAATTGATGGCCACTTTATAGTAAAAGAATGCGTCATCGGTGTTATACCAGTTGAGCATCGAGTTAGCTGGGGTCAGAGCGGCATAAACGCTCCCGGCCAGCGCTGCCAGGACGAGGACTACCTGAATAACGATCGACCACTTTTTAGGCATAAGTTACTTGACGGCGTGAGCTGCCTTCCTTGCCTCGATCAACAGCTCGACCAGGCGAAAATCGATCTCCTCGTCAATGTCCCAGGCTTCATCCCGGTCGATTTCGAAAAGATACGGCCGGTCACCCAGGCGGTTGCGCTTGTTGGCCAGAATTCTCCCGGTGAACAGATACATGCAGGAATTCTCTTCGTATACAGGCGGGAGGTCCTGGGTTTGCAGAAGGATGTTCGGGTTGTGGTTGATGGCGCGTCCCAACCCGTCCCAAAGGCGGGATTGCAATCGGGTAACGGCGAAAAGCGAATCGTAAGCAGGGTAGAGCCTGCTCAAGGTTTGTATGGCTCTGGAGAGGGTCTCAGGGCTGACCAGGGGGTTGGTGCTGTGGGTCTGCAGATAAAGGTCTGATGGAAACTGTGAGACGTCGTACATGAGGATTTCGTTCATCGGAATGGTATCGGCACGCAGGTTCTCAGGCCGATCCAACACCTGCACCTGCGGAAAGTTCTTTTGAACGCCTTCAATGACTTCCGGGCTGTCGGTATCGACCACCACCCGTGTGATCTCCTTTACTTCCAATAAAGTGGAAAGGATATGCTGGTAAAGCGGACGACCATCGAGCTGGCGATAATTCTTGCCGGGGACTCGCTGTGAATGGTGCCGCATGGGCACAAGAGCAGTGATCGTCTTGAAATCCATTTCTCCTCCTCTACCTCTTCCCTTCCATTGTATCATCCCGTTCGAGCAATTCTTGATAGCGGATCGGCTCCACCTGTCGTTCGGAAACCGGAGAGATTCTCTCGTGCGGATAATAGAAAGCCTGCTTCAGTTGCCAGGTGAGCGGCCCTGAATTTTTATATCCCTGGTAGGTGCCGCTGAACTGATACCAGCGGAATCGCACGACATTCCAGAAATCGCGTCCCAGCCTGTGCTGGTGGCTTGATTCGCGCCAATCATTGAAGATGTTCCGGAAGAACAAGCGATAAAGGTCCCGCCGGGTGAAGGTCTCGTGCGGATAAATCTGCTTGAACGCCATCCCCTCGCGTTTGTAGCGGTTGAAGATGCCATCCAGCGACTCATTGTGCACATGGATGACCTCGGCCTCGGCGACGTAACTGATGCAGTAGCCATTGTCCTGCACCCATTTTCCGAATGCCAGGTCTTCGAGGCCGGGCAGGGCTTCATCATAAGGATGCTGCTCCCACAGGCTGCGGCGGATGGCGGCGTTGGCGTT
>CAYWCH010000039.1:0-14434 GCA_964456715.1 uncultured Anaerolinea sp.
GCAGGCGTAGCCGAACATCATACCCTGGTCGCCGGCGCCGATCTCGTTGAGTTCCTTCTCGGTCACTTCGCCGTCTTTGACCTCAAGCGATTTGTCCACGCCCATGGCGATATCGCCGGACTGGCTGGAGATGGCCGACATCACCGCGCAGGTGTTGCCGTCGAAGCCCTTGTCAGAGCTGTCGTAGCCGATCTCTTTCACGACCTTGCGGATGAGGTCGTCGAAATTAACGAAAGCGTTGGTGGTGATCTCGCCCAGCACCATCACGAAACCGGTCTTGGTGGCTGTCTCGCAGGCCACGCGGCTGCGGGGATCCTGCGCCAGGCAGGCGTCCAACACGGCGTCGCTGACCTGGTCGCACAACTTGTCGGGGTGCCCCTCGGTAACGGATTCGGACGCGAACTTGTAGCTCGGGCTGTCCATGAAACTGCTTTTTGCCATATATTAGCTCCTTAAAAAGAATTGCCCCTGGCCGGTGTAACTCGAGGGGCAACAAATTGCGACTGCCCTTCTATCTTCCAGATCCACTGTCGGAATTGGCACCATCGACTTTTCAGTCTGGTTGCCGAGGCTTCATCGGGCCGGTCCCTCCGCCTCTCTGGATAGAAGTGCCGTTTTGGGGCTATTAGATTGACCCGAGTTTATCACGCTTTATGGGCAGTGTCAATTGACCTGCACTCCATTGAGGATAGGTCTTTTGACACATTATCGGGCCTCGGGTGCTATGACTGCGATCAGAAATAACGGGATTTCAGGTAGGTCAGGTAATCATTGTGCCGGGCAGGGAGGTTTCTCTGGAGCGTTTCGAATACCTCCTGGTAAGTGAGCGACTGGAAGTCGATACCGTCTGCTGCGGCGGCCTTCGCGAATGTCTCGATCTCCAGTTGGTGTTTGACGCTGGCTTCCCCCTCCACCCGGTACCACAGGTTGAGCAGTTTGAATCCCTGTTGGCCGTACGCTGCTGAAAGTCCGAGAATGTGCTTGATGAGTTGTGCCGCATGCAAATAGCTGAAGACGTGGTCTTCTCCCTCGATGTCCTGGGCCAGCCGGTGCAACTCCGGAAGAGATTGCCAGAGCGGTTTGATGCCCAGGTAGGTGGGGTTCAGGCCGCCGTGCCCGCGTGGAGAATAAGGTTCGCTGAACTTGCTTTCGATGGCGAACACCCGCTGTGGGTGACCCTTGCCGTTCTCAAATTGCATATCGAGGTGCGGTGGGATCCGCTCGACCCCGGGGATGGGGTGTTGCGCTTCGAAGGTGATCCCCGTGCACGGACAGTCACCGGATGCGCACAATCCGCAGGCACTGGCGATCTCCGCGTATTGTCCGAGGCGCTGCCAGTAGCCGAAGACGTTCACCCCCAGCGCAGAGGAGGAGTGAATGGCTTGCATCTTAGCGGTGTGTTCAGGCGTGCTGACGATCTCGTTACCGCTGCCACGAGAAAAACTGCTTCGGGCGGCATCTGTCAGCGGCTCGAACAGATTGTCATCCAGCGTTTGGGTGTAGTTCTTTACACCCCTGTCGCCGGCGCTGCCAATCAGGTTCAAGCTGCGACTTTTGGCCCATTCTTGTTGCCTTTGCATGATCTGTTCGAATTCGGTCATTTCTCCTCCATGTTTGAGTTACTTCTGGCAGACTGCGTTCTCGCCCGGCGCCTTGAGCACCTCCACCGCGCCGGTCTGTTGGTCCACCCGCAGGATGGCCAACGTGCGCAACAATACCGCCTGCACCCCCCAATAATCAGAGACACCCTGGGTGTAATTACAGCCGAGCACGATCAGGTGGTCTTCCGTGCGGATGCTCTTGAAGCCGGCAAAGCGGGGTGAAAAACTGATGTAAGCGTTGTCTGCTCCCAGCAGCGTCAGTTCCAGCTTCTCGTCGCTCCCCGGGAAAACAGGGCTGTCATAGAAGCGCAGGTGATAAGCGAATCCGCTGCCGATCACCGCCCGCGGACTATCGAGGAGGGCGTCAAACTCCGCCGTGCTCATGTACCCGCCGTCCACCAGCGCTGTCCGGGCTTGCGCGAGGGAGGTCTCCGCGCCGGCATCCGTCAGCCGGCTGGGGACGAGATTGGTCAGCGGCAGCAGCGCGCCGAGGATCATCAACACCGCTGCAATCCGGAGGAATGAGCTGCGGGAGGGCGTGTTCGCGGTTTGAACGGGCAGGGCGGTCCAAGGTTCAGCAACAGTCTTCCTGAAGGTTGAGCCGATTGCCACGACCCCCAGCACGAAATAGAGCAGCGTCACCCAGAAAGTGGGTTCCAGGTAGCGCCCACCGGACGTTTGCGCCGCCGCGTTGCCCAGGTTGTAGCCGATCTGAATGATCAACGGGATTACCCCCGCGATCTTCCAGCGTTTACAGGCCCACCAGAGTCCAGTCAGCGTGACACAAATATTGAGCAGCAGCAGGGTCAGGTTCACCGCGGTCAGCTTGCCGCGGAAGAACGACGAATCCGCGGCGTTCTTCCAGGGCAGTTGGTGGGTAACGTCCGCCAGGGAGAGCAGCGAAAGGTTGACCGGCAGCTTGAGCAGGCTCGTCAGCTCATTGTTGGTGAAGTGGAAGAGCAGGCTGCCGGACGTGCTTTCTTTGGACGAAGCAGAATAACTCACGGAATATGCGGTTGGGATCGGCGCTGCCAGGATACCGGCGGGGTTCACCCCGCTTTCAATCGACTTTGCGCTGCCCTCATATCTCACTTGTAAGACGCGCTGGATCTTGCTACAGTAGAAATTGCTGCCATCGGCATCCCGCGCGCTGACCGCCCAGGGCAGGAACACGATACAGAATCCGAGCAGCAGCGTGGCCAGGCTCAGCAGCAGTTTGCGCCTATTCCGCCAATTCACCACAACCAGCAGGATCAGCAGCACGGGCAGGATGAAAACGGGGTTCATTCGCGTCAGCGCTGCCAGACCCAGCAACCCACCCGCCAGCAGTAAGAGTGCGTTCTTCCGACCATTCGCAAAGTAATTGAAAAGGGCAAGCCCGGTCAGCAGCAGAAGCAATCCGGTCAGACCCTCGGTGTTCTCGAACCAGACGTTGACCACACCCAGGCTGGCATTCAGGCGGATGGCATTGAACCCGGTGCAAGCCAGCAGCAGGGTAATAAAGAGCGCGGCGGCGTTGCCGGCCATTTTCCGCACCAGCAGATAGAGGAGCGCGGGCGCCGCAGCCACGATGATGACCTGGAACAGCAGGTATTTAGAGATCTCAGGCCCGGCCAGCCACTGTCCGATGGCGAGGAAGAGTATGTAGAAAGGCTTGTCGGTCGGCCAATGATTGAGCACGCCCTGCCCGAGGGTGATGTAATGGCTGCCGATGCTGTAAACCGCATCCTTGACCTGGGGATAGCAGTTGCCAAACGGCGGATACGGTCCGGGGCGGTCCACGCCGCAGGGGAAGGGTGTCAGCGCCCAAACGGCTGCCGTCGCTGCCCAGATGCCCAGAAAGGCAACGATCCCGGCTGCCTTGCCTGGCTTCAGTTCCGTGCTTTTGCTGCGTGTTACCAGTCGCGCCAATCCAAACACGAACAGGCAGATCACGAGCTGCAGCGGAGTGATGGGTGTACCGGGTGTCTCGACGATGGAGCCTTCGGTCACAGCCGGCAGAGTCCACTTTAACGTCAGGAAAGCCAGGCCGACTCCGAGCAGGCACAGGGCAGGAAGCCGCCACTTCCGCGACAGAGTTGGGATTTTGTAGGTCTCGTGTAATGCCTGCCAATTGAAAAATGTTAACCATGTGAGACCGATCAGCTCAATCGTTAGGAGCAGTGGCCGCAGGCGCGTGAATTCATCGGAGAGCGCCAGCAGGTTTCTCGCCGGCAGCCAAAGCGTGATCCAAAAGAGCGTGCCCGCGCAAAGCAGCACGCACTGGAGAGCGGTGAAGTGGGCAGGCTTGAAGCTTAGTCTGGAGAGCAGGGTCAACCAGCGCCCGGGCTGCATGACCATCCACAGCAGCAGGCAGGCGATCAACGCGAAGAGAAGGACCAATCCCAGGCGCACAGGGGAGAGCCCGAGGAGCAACCGGCCGCTCGTCCCGCCGGGGATGGCCGCCGTCCAGGCGAGCATGCCGAGCGCCGTGAGGAACAATCCGGTGTTGACGGTACGAAAGGCATTCTCCTGCTTCAAGGTATTTTTCCCATATTTGAGAATCTTTCCATGAGAATTAGGTTAAAATGAAACAATCAAAAGATGAACCTATTCATGATGAATTTTACATGAAGTCATCGCGCTTGTAATACGAAAACATGGCAATTTTGGAGACGCACATGACTGAATCGCAGAGTTCCCAACCCCTGGTTCACGAAGCTGATCTTCACGATCTGATCCGTTTGATCGGACGAAGGTTTAAACTGGTCCTGCTGATCACGTTGATCGGCGCTCTGGCTGGAGCGGCTATCTTCTTTTTCATCAAACCCGCCCAGTCTGCTGTGGCAGTCATCACGGTGGACCCTGCCATGCTGGTTTCCTCGACTTCCCCGTATTACCTCGTACAAAATGACGAGATCGCCAACGCGGTCGCGCAGAAGTTGGGGATCGCGCTCGAAGATCTGCCTGACATGTCGTTTTCCGTTGATAAGACGGACAAATCGGTCATCACCATTGAAGCTGACGCAAACAATGAAGCATTGGCAATGAACGCAGCCAATACCTGGGCCGAAGCGGCCGTGGAGTGGCTGCGAGACAACTCAAATTCGATTGCAGAGAATTTGGCAGAGGCTCAAACGGCTGCCGAAACGGCGGATACGGACCTGGCCCAATTTCTGCAAACGAACGGCTGGGAGAACCTCAACTGGGTGGACCTGGTGGCGATTACCGGCATCGACGATAACGATAATATCAGCATCATTGCTGATCAAAAAACGCTGCCCCAATTGACAATAGCCCAGAAGGCAAAACTTTCACAATTGGTGCGGCAGAAGGTGATCAGCGAATGGAATTATTTGCAGGTTAGCAAAGCTTCTATAACCGCAGCGCAGAATAGCAACCAACGCATCATGATCCTGAACAAAGCGCTTCAAACTGAAGAAAAGTACATCCTTGGGGGCGCCTTCGCGATCCCGGTTGGGATGATCCTCGGCGTTTTCATTGCATGCGCTTGGATCCTTCTGGCTGACTGGTGGAAAAACCCGGCAAGATCTGATTGAACGGTCAATTGAATCGAACAATGGATATGAAGTGATCGATAATCTCATTGCTACCGTTAAGGGCAATTCATTAAAATCCCACCTCATCCGCGGCGGGATTGGGAATATTTTCATCCGCCTGGTCTATACGCTGATCACTTTTTTGATCTCAGTGCTCCTGACCCGTTTCATGGGAGCAGCGATTTTTGGGGTTTATACATATATCTCATCGATCATTGCATTGTTGTGTATACCCTCCCAATTTGGCCTGCCTCTCCTCATCATCCGTGAAACGGCGCAGTCATTGGAGCTCAACCTTTGGGGCAAGATCAGAGGGCTGTGGCAATGGAGCGCTTTGCTGGCGCTGTTGATGGCAATTGTCTTCGCCATCGGAGCATACCTGGTAGTGTTCGTCGTGAAGGTGCCCCTGACGGCGGATCAGAAGAGCAGCATCCTTTGGGGTTTGATTCTGCTGCCCTTGTTGGGCATTTGTGCCCTGGTCGGCGCATCGCTGCGGGGAATCCATCATGTGAATCTCAGCCAATTCCCCGAAAGGATCTTTTTACCGGGCGTTTTTGCCGTGTTGATCGTGGTCGCGCGATACTGGGGAAAAGCCAATTTTTCATCGGCTGAGGCGTTTAAGCTTCAGGCGATCGCGGCCGCAATTGCTGCAATCGGCGGATTGATCCTGCTCTATCTCAAAACTCCAAAGGCGGTCTTCTCTGCCGGCAGTGAGCATGAATCAAAGAAATGGCTCCCCAGTGTGGTCGTACTGGCGATGAATTCCGGAATCCAGGCAATCAACAAACAGTTAAGCGTCATCATCCTGGGTCTGTTTGTGGTCTCGTCTGAAGTGGGTGTCTATCGCATTGCTGTGCAAATGGCGCTTCTGGTGGATATCGGGTTCAATGTGATCAACCCGGTGGTGGCTCCCCAATTCGCCCGCCTGTATCTATTGAAAGATCAACGGCGGCTCCAATTACTGGCGACGAAAAGTGCCAGGATCGTTTTGCTATTCAACCTGGTAGTGACGATCGGGTTTGTCATCCTGGGCAAACAGTTCCTTTTGATCGTTTACGGTACCGAATTTGTGTCAGCGTACACATCGCTGCTGATCCTGCTGGTCGGACAACTGGTGAACTCCCTGGCGGGTTCCATAGGTTATTTGATGAACATGACCGGTTTTGAGGGCACCAACACGATGGTCAGGATCGCGGCGACCATCATCAACATCGCCCTGAATTTTGCCCTCACCCCGTTTTTCGGAGTCATTGGAGCGGCGGTGGCGACTTCGGTCTCGATCATCGTTTGGAATGTCTGGTTATGCATTGAAGGCATCAAGAAAGTGGGAATCAACAGTTCGGTATTTGGGAAGGTTTGATCAATGGCACGGATGCCCGATTTTCTAATTATTGGCGCGGCAAAATCAGGGACGACATCGCTGTATTTCTATTTACAGCAGCACCCCGAAATCTTCATGCCTTTTATGAAAGAACCTTTTTTCTTTGCTTTTGAAGGAATGGATCCGTATCAATTCCATTTTAATGGTAAGTTGGGGGATGATTTCAGCGCGGTGACCGATATAAAGCAATATCAGGATCTTTTTGCAGACGCTCCAAAGGGCAGCCTCACCGGCGAAGCCAGCACCCTATATCTATATGAAAGAAATGCTGCAGTCAGGATCAAGAAGCTTATCCCCAATGTAAAAATGATTGCAGTTCTCCGCAACCCGGTTGATCGAGCATATTCCCATTACAGGCATTTTCTGCGGGATGGATACGAAACCGAACCAGATTTCCGAACAGTCATCAATTCTGAACGTCACCGCATGGCTGAGAACTGGTTTCCAAGTTATTTCTACTTGGATGCCGGTTTTTACAGTCTTCAACTCAAGCGTTATTATGATCTGTTCCCAAAGGAGCAAATCAAGGTTTACCTGTATGAAGATTTTCTCAACGCAGACTACATGGTGAGGGATATCTTCCAATTTCTCGGTCTGGATTTCAGCATCCCTCTCGACACTGATACCAGGCACAACCGCTCAGGAGCTATTCGTTTTCCTAGCATTTACCGCAGTATTCGTAACTCATCCAGGATCAAACCATTTTTCCGAAAATTAATCCCCTTGACGGTTTGGAGTAGGATGCGCAGTTATTGGGAGAAGTTGATCATTCGTCCAACCGAAGGGCTCGATGAGGAGCTTCGTCCTGAACTGCAAAAGGTTTTCCGCGAAGATATCCTTAAATTGCAGAATCAGATTGGTCGAGACCTATCAACCTGGTTAAACTAAAGGGGGTAGTGTCCAAGTTATGAGATTGAAGGGAACACACAGGAATAGTTAATGAAAGCACAGGATAGAACAAGCCGAAAGATCATCTGGCAGGGAGTGGTTTTATTGCTCCTGATCTTTTTGGCTATCTCCCGCTGGCTGCCAGGGAGTGATCCGTTGACTCCTGAGACTAGTTCGCGGGGTGTTCTTCAAATCGTCCTGCTGGTATTCGCGGTAATACTGGCTTTCCTCTTTTATCGAGTGAATGGAATCCTGGCTGGTTTTAAGCTTCCAACTTATATCATCCTGATTGTTTTTTGTCTTTGGGCAGCGATTTCAGCAATTTGGGCTCCAAGCGCAGTGCTTGCTGTTGGGAAAGCATTATCTCTGTTGATGATCGTCCTCATTGTTGCAGCCCTGGCAAATCATCTCAAACTCAACGCGGTATCCTCAGAAAGGGTGATTTTCCCGGCGCTGATCTTCTTTATTGCTTTTCTGCTTATTGATAACTGGCTGACCTATGGCAACCTATTCCAAATGACAGAGATCCTGAACCGGCAGCGATTGTTGCTGGGACACAACCATCCGAATGAAAGTGCAATTTACCTGGCGTCAGCTTTGTTCTTCTGTGTTGTGGCAATTTGGCAGAGCCGAAGAACCAAGCGGTTATTTCTTATACTACTTGCCTTGTGCTTGATGGTTTTATTGTGGCGGACTGATTCACGAACATCGATCATTGCTTCTTTTTTCACCATCTTTCTTTTTGTTGTGTTAAAAATGCCTTCAGCGCGCTCCGGTTTTTTGGCTGCGTTGTTGGGATTGATGGTTACTATTGTGGCGCTCCTTTTCATCTTCATGAGGATGTCAGTAAATGGAACGTTGACGGAGAATTTCCGCACAGTCCTGGGCAGGTTCGAGCTCTGGGAGACATCGTTTTCGCTACTGCCATCAGTGAACATCGGCGGGAATGGCTATTTTTCGTCACGGTTTTATCTCATACCTTCAAGTGGATGGGCGAGCCATACACACAATGCGCTGGTTGAGATGATCTTTGATGTGGGTATCGTTGGAGTGATCATTTTTGTTGCCTTCTTCTTTTCAATACTTCCGGTTTTCCTTCAGGCCAAACGTTTTCCGGTTGTTATCAGCTTCCTGATACTATCGATCATCGAGGGATTAACCGATGTCAATCTCTTTTTTCCGACTTTAATTATGACAATACTTTGTCTGTTGATTTTTGAATGGCAATTTGAAAAAATTTCAATTTCACCAGTACATAATAAGCAGCAGAAAGCGGAAGAGATCTAGGTTATGAGAACTTCACCGCGTACCGCCATTCTCATTCCCACAGTGGGTGAACCGACCCTTGAAACTGTTGTTGCGCAGACCAAATCACAGGCAGGAGATGCTGAAATTTACATTCTTGGTTTTGGGCAGACGAGGCAGGTGGCGGATCGGCAAGGAGTCTTCTTTTTTGATCTTGGCAGGAAGACAAAGAAACCTGCTGCATTGAATATGGCTATTAGTCAAATTGAGGCTGAGCGATACATTGTCCTCGACGCGGATGCCATCCCTGAAAAAGACTGGTTCAAGAACATGGAATTGGCATTTGATGATGGAGCAAAGGTTTTTTGTGGCAGTATAAACATTAATAAGGGTAATTTTTGGATGCAGGTCTATAATTTTTCAGCAGCGCATGAATTTACGAGCGAGAAACCGTCATCCATTCGAAGGCATCTGGCTGCAAGTACCATGGGGTTCACCAGCGTTTTTTACAAAGAGAATGGACCCTTCAACGAAGGGATCGATCGCAGTGAAGATTACGAATGGACATTGCGGGCGTATTCGCGTGGGGTTGAATTACGGTTTTACCCTACGGCAGTGATCCAGCATTTACCGACAGCGAAATCTACTTTTAAATCTGTTCTACGGATCTTCTTCATTTCCGGGTATGACAACTGGCAGGTCAGAAATCTATACAGGCATATCCTGAAAACCCCCTTTGTTTTACGGTCTCCGTATTTGATATTTCTTCTGGCGCCATTTTTGGCCTGCGTTCCAACTTTGCGAATTGCGCAAACTTCACCAGGGCTGTTTTGGAAAAAAATATATTTGCTGCCCTTTGTCTATTTAACGAAGGTGGCCTGGTGTTACGGTGTTTTTTGGGATTATTTGCGGACGAAGCACTTGACTGAGGGAAACCATGACTGAGCTAATGCAATTTGTGATCATCGGTGTGGCGAAGTGCGGTACAACCTCTCTGCATGAGTACCTGCGGCAAAATCCAAAGATCAGCCTGCCAAGAAGAAAAGAGACGCATTTTTTCATCTATGACAGGGAATGCGGTGGTTTTCCCGAATCGTATCATGGCCGGGTGATCACGGATTACATCGATAACCTGGAAGATTACCTTGCTGAATTCGAAAACAGATCGAGTGCGTCATTGTTTGGTGAAGTGTGCCCTTCGTATTTTTATTACCCGAATGCAGCGGCTAATATTTACAAGTATTCACCTAATGCGAAGATTCTTTGCATTCTTCGTAACCCGGTTTATCGCCTTTATTCAGAATACACCTACGCCCAATTTCGGAAGGATAACCCCGCGGATCAATTTTCTGATCCTACGAAGTCTTTCAAACAAATTGCTCAGCAAATCGTAGATGGAAAACAAGACGAATTAACCAAACGCAGATTTGAAACAGGATTCTATACCAAGTTTTTATCCGTCTATTATGATCGATTTCCAAGTGAGCAGGTAAAAGTTTTGCTGTTTGAAGACCTGCGGTCGCAGCCAGATGTTCTGATGGATGATCTTTCGCAGTTCATTGGTGCTCCAGGTTTTGACTACAATGTGAATATGAGATTCAACACGTCTGGAAAATCCATGCCATTTTCCTTTTACAACTGGTTACGGAAAACCAAGATAAAGAAGTTCTTTCGCAGGAACTTATCGCCGAAGACTTACCAGAGTCTGAGAAGCTTTGCTGAAAGGTACCTGGTCAAGTCGCCGCCGTCGATCGATCCTGAAAGCCGGGCGATTCTTCAGGATGCTTATCGTCGGGAAATCCTCACCCTTCAAAAAATGATTGGAAGGGATCTGTCGTCATGGCTGGCTTGAGATGAAACCTTTCACCACGGTCGATTTCCTTGGCGTAAAGATCACCTCGCTTTCTTTGGATGAACTCTTGGAGGAGATAGAAATATCTCTTACCTCGAGTAAGAGACTCCTGGTGGGGAATGTGAATGTCCATGCGATGAACCTGGCTGTGGAATCACAGTACTTTCGGGATTCACTGAAAAAATGCGATATTGTCTTTTGTGATGGGTTTGGCGTCAAACTCGGAGCAGCTTTGTTGGGGACCAGGATCAAACAGCGCTTTACGCCGCCGGATTTCATCGACAGCTTAATGCGATTGCTTGTTGAATCAAAAGGCAGTGTTTTCCTGTTGGGTTCAATTGAAGGAATTGCTGAAAAAGCCGGTGAAGCCCTGCAGCGGCGAAATCCGGGTTTGGTCATCGCAGGCAGCCACCATGGCTTTTTCAACAAAAACCGGGGTCAACCCGAGAATCAAGCTGTCGTGGAAATGATCAATGGATCTCATGCAAAGCTATTATTGGTTGGTCTTGGGATGCCTGCCCAGGAGCAGTGGTTGGTGGATTACTGGGAGGATTTGAATGTCCAGGTTGCCATGACGGTGGGGGCATTGTTTGATACCGTTTCTGGCGCGATCCCCCGTGCTCCAAAAATCTTTACAGAACACGGCATGGAATGGCTGGCACGGTTGGTGATCGAACCGGGAAGGCTTTGGAAGCGTTATCTGATCGGGCTTCCAACTTTCTTTGGCAGAGTCCTCAGGCAACGATTTTCCAGAAATCCACTAAAATAGATAGAAACTAATAGTACTGAAGTTAAGGAGCTGGATGAATCAGCGCTTTTCCACAAATTTTGCTGTTGTTTCATTTTTTGTCGACTGGACTGTGGCTTTTGGTTGCATTTTTGCAATATGGCATTTATTAGGCACACGGTATCAACTTGGGGCGCTTGAACCGACGCTAAGTATTAACGCTTTCGTTTTTCCGACAATATGGGTGTTTTCCTTTTTCTTTTTCTCAATTTATGATGGCAAACAAAACTTGAAAGTCATTGATGAGTTTTCCAGGATCACGTCCGCATCGTTCTTGGCGGGGATGACTCTGATAGGATATATGTACCTGACTGGTCTTGATTTCCCAAGGCTTTTCTTCCTGTTCTTCTTTTTGCTAACATTTGTTTTGATGATTATCTGGCGTGTGATCGCCCGCGTGTTGTACCGTTCAAGAGTAAATGAAAAAGGTTACCACCAGAGAGTATTGGTCGTGGGAGCCGGGGCGGTTGGCAACAACATTCGTGAAAGAATCGCGAAGAAAGTGGATACTTCGGTCACGTTCATTGGTTTTCTGGATGATTCACCAGAAAAGCATAAGACAAACCCTGAGATCATCGGAAAAATCGACCAGGTTAAAGCGATTGTCACAAAGGAAAAGATAACTTACGTGATCATCGCGCTGCCGCAATCTTTGTATGAGAAGATTGATTTTGTCATTCAGGAGCTTGAAAAATTGCCGGTCCGGGTGGCGGTTGTGCCAAGCTATTATCGGTTGTCAGAAAATCGGATGACACTATCAGATCTGGCCGGGATCCCATTGCTTGATATCCGTGAACCGGCTTTGTCGGAGTATCAGCGATTGACCAAACGGATATTTGATGTGATCGTAACGCTCTTTCTATTGATCCCGCTTCTGCCAATAATGGGCATCACCGCGTTATTGATCTTGATCATTGATGGATCACCTGTTATGTTCATTCAGAACCGCGTTGGCGAAAATGGGAATATTATTAAAGTTCTAAAGTTCCGGACCATGTATCCAGAGAACCAGATCTCCTCGCAACAGGTCAAAACAATGGATGAACATGGTAGACCCATTTACAAGACCAGGGACGATCCGCGCGTTACTCCACTGGGGCGGATCTTGAGACGGTTCAGTCTGGATGAATTACCTCAATTTTTCAACGTGCTGCGGGGAACACTCAGCCTGGTGGGACCGAGGCCCGAGATGCCCTTCATTGTGGATAAATATGAACACTGGCAAAGAGCCCGTCTGTCGGTGCCACAGGGAGTGACCGGCTGGTGGCAAATCCAGGGGCGCAGCGATAAACCTCTACACTTGAACATCGATCAGGATTTGTACTATATCCAAAATTACTCGTTGTGGTTGGATATTTCAATAATCATTAAAACCATCTGGATCGTCTTGCGGGGAAAAGGCGCTTATTAGGAATCAGGGGACTATCCCAGATATATCAAAAACGCCCGGTCAATCTTCTCTTTTCACCGTGAAGGTGTCGAAATCGTGTGCCACCTTGACTTCCGGGAAGACCTGCTGCGCTTCAGCCAGCACGTCTTTATCGCGGTAGCGCCGGCTGAGATGGGTGAGGATCAATTGCCGCGCGCCGATCTGGTTGGCAAATGTGGCAGCCTGTTTGGCGGTGAGGTGAGCAAACTCCCTGGCCATATTGGCTTCTTCGTCAAGGTAGGTGGATTCGATCACCATACCGTCCACTCCCTTGAGCAGATCCACCAGGCTGTCCGTCTCGCCGAGGTCGCCCAGGGCAGCCAGGCGGGTGCCGGCGCGCAGCTCACCCATGACCATGTCGGGAGTGACCACACGTCCATCAGCAAGGATCACCTGTTTGCCCTGCACCAGTTCGTGGCGCAGCGGACCGTTGGGTATGCCAAGTTCCTCGGCTTTTTCGGGCAGGAATGGTCGCCTTGATTTTTCTTCGAAGAGATACCCCAGGCAATCCGGGCTGCGGTGCTGCACCGGGAAGGCACTGATGGTGAAATCGGGAGCATCAAAGAAAACGCCGCTTGTCACCGGGATGAGTTCTACCGGCATCGGTGGTTTCGCGCTGCGCAACACCACCTTGAACAGCAGATCGTGGATGCGGTCAAGCGCGGCGGGTCCGCCGTAGATCTCAAGCTGTTCGATCGATTCCCAGCGCATGAACGTGGAAAGCAATCCGGCCAGCCCGAGGATGTGGTCCAGGTGACCGTGGGTGATGAGAATGCGGCTCAGCCGTTTGAAACCGACTCCCGATTGCAGGATTTGCCGCTGTGTGCCTTCGCCGCAATCCACCAGGAAACGATACTCATCGTGCTGCACCAGGTAGGCGGGCAGGTTGCGTTTTGGAGACGGAGCGGAAGCGGATGTGCCGAGGAAGGTGATCTCAAACAATGGGGAAGTCCTTTCTAATTACGCACCAATTTTACCCTATCTTTCTGTGATGCGATCCGTAAATAATGGTACAAATATTGCACCATTGGGATTAACTGACCTTCGTTTTGTTTGCATATCTCGACTGGCTCGAAGTAAAATGAAGGAAATATTCAGGAGAATCGCAGATGGAACTGCAAACCGTAAAAATCGAAAAACCTGAGGAGATCAATTTCATCCTGGGTCAGTCACATTTCATCAAAACCGTGGAAGATGTTCACGAAGCCCTGGTCAGCAGCGTGCCGGGGATCAAGTTCGGGGTGGCGTTTTGCGAGGCTTCCGGAGCCTGCCTGATCCGCTATTCGGGCACCGATGAGGCCATGATCAAACTCGCCCAGGAAAACGCCTCGCGAATCGGTGCCGGGCACAGTTTCATCCTCTTCCTGGGGGATGGGTTCTTCCCGATCAACGTGCTCAACGCGGTCAAGAACCTGCCCGAGGTATGCCACATTTTCTGCGCAACGGCCAACCCGGCTGAGGTGGTTGTGGCTGACAATGGATCCAGCCGTGCGATTTTGGGTGTTTTCGACGGTGAAAAACCAAAAGGCATCGAAAGCGCTGAGGATATCACCTGGCGCAAGCAATTCTTACGAAAGATCGGATACAAGGCTGCCTGACCGATAGGTTGAGACAGTTTCTGGTCCCTGGAGGATATGATATGAAAAAATTGATTCCCGTGTTGATCGCGCTGGTATTTCTCTTATCAGCCTGTGATATTCTCGGCGGAACCG